>JAYKIK010000159.1:0-4253 GCA_035284725.1 Synechococcus sp. | reverse complement strand
TAAGATTGTCAGATAAGAGAATTAATTTTCTTGACAAAATAACGAATAAAATAAGCAAGTAAGATAGGAGGACATCTATGGCTCTCGTCCCAATGCGTTTGCTCTTAGATCACGCCGCAGAAAATGGCTATGGCATTCCTGCGTTTAACGTCAACAACATGGAACAGATTCTGTCCATCATGCAGGCTGCTGATGAGACCGATAGCCCCGTAATTCTTCAAGCGTCCCGTGGGGCCCGTAGTTATGCCGGGGAAAACTTCCTCCGTCACCTCGTGCTTGCCGCCGTGGAAACCTACCCCCACATCCCCGTTGCAATGCACCAAGACCACGGTAACAGCCCTGCGACCTGTTACTCCGCAATCCGCAATGGTTTCACCTCCGTGATGATGGACGGTTCCCTTGAAGCCGACGCGAAGACTCCCGCAAGCTTTGAGTACAACGTTGCTGTCACCGCAGAAGTTGTGAAAGTAGCCCACTCCGTTGGTGCTTCCGTTGAAGGGGAACTGGGTTGCCTTGGCTCCCTCGAAACCGGCATGGGTGAAGCAGAAGATGGTCACGGTTTCGAAGGTAAACTCGACCACTCCCAACTCCTCACCGATCCCGACGAGGCCGTTGAATTCGTTGAAAAGACCCAAGTAGACGCCCTTGCCGTCGCCATTGGCACCAGCCACGGTGCCTACAAGTTCACCAAAAAACCCACCGGTGAAGTATTGGCCATCAGCCGCATCGCTGAAATCCATGCCAAGCTCCCCAACACCCACTTGGTCATGCACGGTTCTTCCTCCGTACCCCAAGAGTGGATCGACATGATCAACCAGTACGGTGGTGAGATTCCCGAAACCTATGGTGTACCCGTAGAAGAAATTCAGAAAGGTATCAAGAGTGGTGTCCGTAAAGTCAACATCGACACTGACAACCGCCTGGCGATCACCGCAGCAATCCGGGAAGCCGCGATGAAGGATCCCAAGAACTTCGACCCCCGTCACTTCCTCAAGCCTTCTATCAAGTACATGCAACAGGTTTGCCGTGAGCGCTACGAGCAATTCTGGTGTGCTGGCCACGCAAGCAAGATCAAGCAAGTTTCCCTGGATGACTTTGCTGCTAAGTATGCCCGTGGCGAACTGAGCTTCAAAGCTCCCGTTAAAGCCTAAGCTTAAACACTGATAAGTCTTAGGTTTGATAATCTAAGACAACTCAATTTTGGGTCATATTTCGATCAGAATATGGCTCAATTTTTTTGCTTAATCACAAAAAATCCTCCCGTAGGGGAGGAGAAGTAATTTCAGTAAATAATTTAGTTGAGTTCCCGGACATCGGTGACTTGACCAGTAACGGCAGCAGCCACCACCATCGCTGGACTCATGAGGAGGGTGCGCCCTGTGCTAGAACCCTGTCGCCCTTTGAAGTTGCGGTTCGAGGAAGAGGCACTGATTTGATCCCCTTCAAGTTTGTCCGGGTTCATAGCTAGACACATGGAGCAACCGGGTTCCCGCCATTCAAAGCCAGCTTCTGTGAAAATCCGATCGAGGCCTTCTGCTTCTGCTTGCTGTTTCACCTGTTCTGATCCGGGTACGACAAAGGCTTTTACCCCAGGGGCAACCTTGTGACCTTTGGCATATTTCGCGGCTTCCTGGAGATCGCTCAGGCGGCCATTGGTGCAACTGCCGATAAAGCACACGTCAATTTTGATGCCTTTGATTGGTTGGCCGGGCTGGAGCTGCATATATTGGTAGGCTTCAGCGGCGAGAACCTGCTCATCGGCGGGCATGGTTTCCGGGGTGGGTACCGGCTCGTCTACACCAATGCCCTGGCCGGGAGTAATCCCCCAGGTGACAGTGGGGGCAATGTCGGCGGCATCAAAAGTAACGACATCATCATATTCGGCGTCGGGCTCACTGCGGAGGCTTTCCCACCAGGCGATCGCCTTTCCCCAGGCTGCTCCCTTGGGGGCAAAGGGTCGATCTTTTAGGTAGTCATAGGTCACCTGGTCGGGGTTGACATAACCACAACGGGCGCCCCCCTCAATGGACATATTACAAACGGTCATCCGCTCTTCCATGGACATTTTCTCGAAGGTGGTGCCAGCGTATTCATAGGCATAGCCCACACCGCCTTTGACGCCCAGTTTACGGATAATATGCAGGATCACGTCCTTGGCATAGACCCCAGGTTGGAGATCACCGTTTACTTCGATTTTGCGGACTTTCAGTTTGGCAAGGGCGAGGGTTTGGGAGGCGAGGACATCTCGCACCTGGGAGGTGCCAATCCCAAAGGCGATCGCCCCAAAAGCACCATGGGTAGAAGTATGGGAATCACCACAGGCGACGGTCATCCCGGGTTGGGTCAAGCCCTGTTCTGGGGCAATTACATGGACGATGCCCTGACCCCCAGAGCCGACATTATAAAAACGAATATTATTGGCGGCGGTATTCTTTTCGAGTTCTTGCATCATCGCTTCCGCGAGGGGATCCGCAAAAGGACGGGCCTGGTTTTGGGTCGGCACGATGTGGTCGACGGTGGCAACGGTGCGCTCTGGATACATGACCTGTAAACCCCGATCTCTGAGCATCGCGAAGGCCTGGGGGCTGGTTACTTCATGGATGAGATGGAGACCAATGAAAAGTTGCGTTTGGCCCGAGGGTAGAACCTTAACGGTGTGTAAATCCCAAACCTTGTCAAAAAGAGTGCCTTTGCTCATAGAACTGAAAAATTGTTAAATCACGCCGATGGCATTGCTGTGCAGAACTTCAATCATACAACTTTTTTTTCCTCACTTTGGGACGGCATCTGGGAGAGGGGGATGACGATCGTAAAGGTACTGCCGGCCTGGGGTCGAGAGTTTAGGCTAATAGTTCCCTGGTGGGCTTCAATGATGAGTTTGGATAGATGTAGTCCTAGGCCGCTGCCCCCCTGGTAATGTTTCCCCTGGCGGAACCGTTCAAAAATTTCTTGGTGGTCTTCGGGGTCAATGCCACAACCGGTATCACTGACTTGAATTTGTACGGCAATATCTGCAATCTTTTCTAAGATAAGGGTGACCTGGCCCTGGTCGGTGAATTTAATACCATTGCTTACAAGGTTGACCAATACCCGATGGATCGCGAGGCGATCGCCTTCTAGCCAAACGGATTCTGGGGGGATCTTACCCTGCAGTTGAATTCCTTTTTCCTGGGCGAGGGGCTGTAGTTCTTCCAGGACATTGCCCATGATGGCGCTGAGATCAATGCGACTGAAATAAAACGTCTTTCGCTCCGACTCATAGCGATACACTTCCAAAATATTGTTCACCATCTCCAGCAGATTGGCATTACTGCGGGACATCGTCCGTAACACCTCCTGGATAGAAACTGATAACTCCCCTAGGGCACCCTGGAGCAAAAGATTAAGCATCCGATCCGCCGCGATCAAAGGGGTGCGCATATCATGGGTCAGGCGGGAGGCAAAATCTTCCCGTTGGCGGACAATCATATTTTTTTCGTCCACCGTATGTTTAAACCGCAATAGCGATCGTACCCGGGCAATCAGTTCATCGATTTCAACGGGCTTGCGAATAAAATCATCAGCACCAATATCTAACCCCAGGGCAACACTCGGCTGGGCATGGGCGGTGATCAAGAGAATTGGAATATAGGGCAAGTGGGGATCATTACGGATTTGCCTTGTAATTTCAAAGCCATCCATCTGGGGCATCATAATATCTAGCAAAATCAAGTGAAAAGGCTGTTGCCGCACTAAATCCAAGGCTTTAGAACCACTACTAACCGTAAAAATATCAAGGTTTTCGTCCTCCAAAATACTTTGGATCAGTAATAAATTATCGGGGGAGTCATCCACGACTAAAACCCGATCGCGATCACCTGATGTAACCATTAAAAAATTACCCTAGATTTGCCTGAGGCCCTTCTCTCCAGCGAAAAAACAGCAATTCTATTTGCTCACAAGAGAGAGTTTGATCTTGTTTTAAAACACCATACACTAGGTGTATTATAACCAAATTATCGGCAGCTTTTTGTGAACTGAATGAGTGCTCACTCTCCTTTAAGGCTAGGTAAAAATAATCAGTAAAAATATCAAAAATCTACTTGGGTCTATTTTTGTCGCCTCAATAATTTAGTTTTGCTGTCATCCTAAGAGGCTGTTTATAAAGTAAATCTTTAGGAAGCTAACCGATGTAACATCAGACGACTCATCGAAGCATAAATCGCGGCCTCGGATACTTCTGATAATTGCTCATAGTCTTTACTGAGACGACG
>JAYKIK010000158.1:0-39241 GCA_035284725.1 Synechococcus sp. | reverse complement strand
ATGCTTTCGTCTCGGTCTTGACCAGCGATCGGCTGTTGCAGCTGGTCTTTGGTGGCATATTCGGCCTCGTTGAGGAGGGTTTGCCAAAGCTCTGCATCAAAATCCTGCCAATGCTGGAAACCGAAATCCCCTTGAAAGAGACCCGGCGCAAAGTTCAAACTTTTTAGGGCGGCTTCAATGACAAAAGTACCGGAGCCGCAGAGAGGATCCACAAGGGGCAGATCCGGCGTCCATTCGGCGAGATCCAGCAAGGCGGCGGCAAAATTTTCCTTGAGGGGGGCTTTTCCCATGGCCGGCCGATAACCCCGGCGGTGCAAACTGTGGCCAGAACTGTCGAGGCTGAGGGTGCAACGGTTATCGCGAATGTGGGCGTTGATCAAGACATCGGGGTCTTCAACATTGACACTGGAGCGATCGCCAAATTGATCCCGCTGTTGATCGATGATCGCGTTTTTGACTTGGAGGGCAGTGAAATGGGTGTGATTGAGGTTTTTATTTTTCCCGGTACAGGTGACAGCGATGGTTTGCTGGGGACTGAAGTATTCAGACCAGTCGATACTCTGCACACCGCGATAGAGTTCTTTGGTGGTAAAGGCTTTGACTTTTCTAATTTGCACCAGCACCCGAAACGCCAACCGTGACCAGAGATTGACTTTATATAACAGTTGGCGATCGCCTTGGAAGGACACCCCACAATACTCCGTTTTCACCGCCTGGGCACCGAGGTTTGTCAGTTCCTGGGCCGCGAGGTCTTCAATGCCCTGGGCTACCGTTGCAAAATAGGTTTGCATTCTATACTTATCGCCTGAAATTTCGATCGGAAAGGTTACCTCCCCAGTGTAATGGATGGGGCGATCGCCTTTTCCCCTCGCTAAATTCGATACCGAAACCCACAACTTAACCCTCCCTAACCGCTATAGCTGGGAAGAATGCCAGACGAGCCAAACGGCAATGGGGTAAACTGTCAGCCCGCGGATTACTCACTACCTAGACGGAGTGATTGAAGTGAATGTCACCCGTGGCAGACCCCAGAAACTTGAGAAATACTAATGCCTCGGCATCCCAGAAGTATGGATGTGATAAGAGAAAAAATTTTAATTTATGTCCCCGAAGGAAACCCTGACCAAGCTCTACCCAAAAGCAAATTCCTGCCAACGCTTAACTGTGAACTTTTGGCGAAATGTGCGTTGATGTCGTCGTGATTAGACGCAATTCAAACCTTTACTTTTACTTTCTAAATACTCTTTCCAGGATTTTTTTAGAAATCAAATAAAAATCTAAAGTCGATACAATAAGCGTAAATAAAAATTTTCAGATTATCGTTGGAGCGATCGCCTGTGTTAGATGGAGAACAAATATCTTATATTGTGTCCCAAGCCTGCCGTCATTATCAATTTTCGAAAGCGATTCGGCAACGGGCCTGGGTAGAGATTAACCATCAAGCGTTGGCGGACAATATTCATGCTCTCAAGGCTATTCTTGCACCCCAAACGGCATTGATGGCGGTGGTCAAAGCGGATGCCTATGGTCATGGAGCCGTCAAAGTCGCGGAAACGGTACTCCGGGCGGGGGCCAGTTGGTTGGCGATCGCTACATTAGGGGAAGGGGTCGAGCTGCGGGAAGCGGGGATCAGCGCACCGATCCTTGTTCTAGGGGCAACGAATACGACGGAAGAAATCGAGGCGATCGCCCACTGGGATTTGCAACCGACCCTCTGCACGTTAACTCAAGTCGGTCTTTTTAACGATACCCTCGCCCGATTGGGAAAAATTCTACCTGTCCACCTCAAAATCGACACAGGGATGTCTCGCCTGGGTACCCTCTGGGAAGAGGCTTTACCGTTTGTTGCGGCAGTTCACCAGGCTTCTCATTTGAAAATCGCGAGCATTTATTCCCACTTTGCCACCGCCGATGATCCAGACCCTAGCACGATGGATCAGCAGCACCAACGCTTCCAAGAGGCGATCGCCACCCTCAAACAACACGGTATCCCCATCCCGAAACTACACATCAGCAATTCCGCTGCCACCCTCCATAGCAGAGCTCTCCACTATGACCTCGTGCGAGTTGGTTTGTCGATTTATGGCGTCTATCCAGCCCCCCACCTGAACAAAAAAGTCTCCCTGAAACCCGTCCTCCAGGTCAAAGCTCGCATCACCCAAATCAAAACCCTCCCCCCTGAAACCGGTGTAAGTTACGGCCACCGTTTTGTCACAACCGCCGCAACAAAAATTGCCGTCGTGGGCATTGGCTATGCCGATGGCGTACCCCGTCGCCTGTCTAATCAACTCAAGGTATTAGTGAATGGAGCTTTTGCCCCCCAAATCGGTGCTATCACCATGGATCAGCTCATGCTTGATGTCAGCCATCTCCCGGAGGTGCAGGTGGGAGATGTGGTTATTCTGATTGGGACAGAAAATGACCAGACATTAACCGTCGACCAATGGGCCGATCAATTAGGAACTATTTCCTGGGAAATTCTCTGTGGCTTTAAACATCGCCTCCCCCGGATCAATGGTGCGTGAACCCCGTCGATTTCCCTAGGGCTGTAATTCCTCAAGGATCATAAATCGGATGTGATTGAGGGCCAGATCCCCCAAAGATACCTGTTCTTTTGGCACAATTTCTCCGTGGCGATATAACTTCTCAAAGGGAACTCCCTTCGCCATTTCCGCGTGGTACCAGGCTAAACCCATAAAAAAGCGCGCTGGGTAAGGCCCCCCTTCACAGAGATCATCGGGGTTCGATTCCATCGGTAGCCAACCATAACCGGGTAAGTAAAACTCCATCCAGACATGGTTGTAATCCGGTTGGAGGGGAATGTTCTTGAGATGGGCATGGGCGGGGCATTTGTAACGGCCTACCGTGCGACTTGCAATACCATTGAGACGAGATAAAGCGAGGAGCACGCCGAGATATTCACCACAGGAACCCACTCCCCGGCGGAGGGCAATATCTGGGGTATCGATATGGGGTTTGATGCCATAGGAGAGATGGTCATAGACATAGTTGCGAATGCTATACATCTGGCGGAGAAAGTTAGTTTCCGTTCCCACGGCATCCTCAGCAGCCCGTTGGATAATCTCCGTTTCCATAGCGAGGTTTTCATTATCTACGAGGTATTGCCTTTGCATGGTCTCTGGGAGCGGGGGCAAAGCTTCACAGTCCCGGGGGGTAAATTGGTACTTGATTCCCCAGACCTTGAGAATGGCACGCCAACCAAAAATATGTCGTTGGTGTTCACTGAGTTGGTCAAATTTGAAGACAGCGACTTTTTGTCCCTCTGTTTCTTCGATGGTGAAGGGTAAACCGACGGGTTCAATGCTTACCACCTGCTGGCGATTGGTTTCGGCGGGAAGGGCAATTTTCCATTCCAGATCCTGCAACTCAACGGGATCAAGGGGGGATAATTCTTCCACATAGCTCATCTCTAGGAGAAATCCATTGGAGAGGGCATAGTTTTTCTCAGGGTCGTAGCGGAAATAGAGGGGGTGAAGGAAGGTGACGTCGCGATATTGGAGTTCGTAATTAGGGTCGGCATTAGGGTTGTCGCGGATGTAGGGTTCCTGGGAAGCATAGGCGACATAGAGGATATCTTGGTTACCCTGGGGATCGGGATAAAACGTAAGACCCGTCGGGGATTCAAAGGGAGTCAGTAGGCTAAATTTTACTTCGCCGGTGGCCCGCTCGAGGCAGTAAATGGTTTGTTCGAGGTTATCGGAAACCCAAAGCTCTTCGCCACGGATCACGAGGTTTTCGACACCGATCCCCGGGGCATAGAGACTGGTGATTGTGCGCCCATTGTTCGCGTCACAGATAAAGATTTCACCGCGCTTTTGGCAGGACACATAGAGACTATTACCGGAAATTGCCACCCCATTGACGGGATCTGGGAAACGAATAAAAAGCTCGGGATTCCACTGGCCATCCACCATGGAGCATTTATAAAGGCGATCGCCACTGGTGAACCATAGGATATCTTCTTGGATTGCCAGGCCCGTCGCGCCGATAAAGGTCGACCAGGTTTTGGGGTTCATGATTTCGGTGGCATCGGTTTGGGGGTGGATGCGAATCAGATAACCGTTAATATTTTCAATGGCCCAAAAATAGCCGTCATGGAAAGCCACACCGTAGAGAGCGTAGGTTGAAATGGGGCGAATGGTGCGGTGGTTAGCAGCGGTAACAGTACTCAAAATCCCAATTTCCGGTTGTAGAGTTGTATTCTTCCCTAGGATTATCACCCATGGAACTCCCTTCGTTCCCGTTTTACCCGGAGAGATTTGGGGGGTTTTGTACAAAGATCTTGATGTTTCTGTTGGAGGTGCTTGATGCGATGAAACTGGATCGGGGACAGGCGATCGCCTGGTTACAGGAAAATGTCTCGGCCCGCCGTTTGGAACATATTCTCGGGGTCGAAGCCATGGCCCAGACCTTGGCCCAACGGTACGGGGTAGAGCCTGAAAAAGCAGCCCAGGCGGGACTATTACATGATTTGGCGAAATTTTTTCCGCCCCCCAGGTTGTTACAAATTGCGGCGCGGTATGGTTTGGAAGTTGATGAAATTTGTCGGCAGGTGCCCCACCTCCTCCATGCGGAGATCAGTGCCATTGTGGCCCAGGAAGAATTTGAGGTACGGGATGAGGAAATTTTAAGGGCGATCGCCAACCACACCCTCGGACAACCTGAGATGGACAAATTGAGCTGCATTGTTTTTGTGGCGGATGCTTTAGAGCCCGGTCGGGGAGACAAGAAAAAACTCCAGAAATTGCGGGCCCTGAGCGAAAAAAATCTTCATAAAACCGTGGCCGGGGTCTGCGATTACATGATCAAATACCTGATCAAACACCACAAAATTATTCATCCCCGGATGATTCTGACCCGCAACTGGGCTCTAGAAACTAAAGACTAAAAGCCAAAAGGCGATCGCCCCCATGCCAAAGCACCGAGTTCCCAGCGAAACCCAGTGCCCCTAATCCCGTTTTTCCGAGGATAACCTTGTCGTAATTGAAGAGAATCGGACCTTTTGGAGAAAACTAAGAAACAAGCGTATGGTTGTGACTTTCCTGTTCCTGGGAATGCCGGCGCGAACGGTGCCGCTTAGAAATCACCTGCTCCGGATCAATGCCATCAAAGGTGGGTGGCAACCACACCCGAATGACCAGCAGCGTCCCTAAAACTAAGAGGAAAATACAAGCGACTAAAACCTGGGTCCAGGGCGTTTCTAAAACACCGCGCACAATAATTTCCCTAAGCACAGAAACAATCGACACTTCCACCGCCACACCAATCGAAACTCGATGTTCTTGCAGATAAATAATCAGCAAACGAAACAGTTCGACCAGAATCAAGAGAAAGAGAATATCAGAGGTCACCATTTGAAATTGCAGGGGCGGCAACAACGAAAGCACCATCTCCCGCAGCTGCAAAACCATAAAGCTAAATAGCCCCATGCACAGACCAATCACAATTAAATCTTGAACCGTTTCTAACAGCCGCACAACATAGGTGCTATTGAGCCAGCGATACCAAGGGAGAGAGAAAGTTTGAGGGGTTTTCATCAGAGGAACTGGGCTAGGGGGAACATTGCTTGATGAACTTGAAGAAATCTGAATCCTATGGCGAGGGATTAACAATAACGGCAGACTTCGCTTGGATAGTTTTCCGCGAGGTAACAGAGGGCGCGAAATCTCAAGGCCACCACTTCTTCGTAGAGGGGATTGAGCTTACAAAGAGGCGGAATTTTAAAGTGAATCAGACCTGCTAAGGAAATTTCTTGGGCGAAGGGACATTGGGCCGGTACCAGTTGGCAAATCAGCCGCGCCCGCTCAGCATTGGCAATCTCAAGGCCATTGAGCCATTGACGGAGAGGCTGGAGCAGATCAAAAGCGGTTGTCCCTGGGGAGGTTAGTGGCTTGTTAGGGTTTTTGGGGGACTGCTGGAGTGGGAAGAAAATCATGGCAAGTATTTTTTCGAAGTAACAACAACCTTGTTCTTCTATAGTCTATGAATAAGTCTAAAAAATAGAAATACCTAAACAATATAAATAATATTTATCAATGATAACGTCTGCTTAACTAAGCTTTTGATGGCAAGCACTTATGGGAAATTTGTCGCCAGGATTGCAGCAGGATGGTCAAGTCGACCAGGGCGATCGCCTTGGGTTTACTTAAGTTTAAGTTCGTTTAAGCACCGGAAAAGAAGCGGTTATGATGGGAGCAAGTCTAGCTGCGGTCAGTGCTTTGCCCTACTCTCTCCAACCGGATCCGGCGCAATTATTTACCCTCCCCAATGGCCTCCAGGTGATTCATCAATATCTGCCGGGGGCGCCTGTAGCGGTAACCGATGTGTGGGTTAAAGCCGGGGCGATCGCCGAACCGACGGCATGGGAGGGGATGGCCCATTTTTTGGAGCACATGGTTTTTAAAGGCTCCCAGCAGGTCTGTCCCGGGGAATTTGACCGCATGGTAGAAACCAGCGGCGGGGAGAGTAATGCGGCCACAAGCTATGACTATGCCCACTTTTATCTCAGCACTGCGGGCGATCGCCTTCCAGAAACCCTGCCTTACCTCAGCGATATTCTATGCAATGCCACCATTCCCGACGCCGAATTTATCCGGGAACGGCAGGTGGTCCTCGAAGAAATTAGCATTAGCCATGATGATCCCGATTGGCTGGCTTTTCAAGAACTCAGCCGTGTGCTCTATCACAACCATCCCTATGGCCGGTCGATCCTGGGGGAAGCAGAACAACTCTGTGGCTATACTCCCAACCAAATGCGCTGTTTCCACCGCACCCATTACCAGCCCCAAAATCTGACGATTAGCGTTGTTGGCAATCTTCCCGCTCCCCAAGTCCTCGATCTGATTCAAGAAAACTTTAGCCGTTTCCAGGTGCCCTCGGAATGTCCTCCCGTTGAAGTGGAAGCGGAACCGCCCCTAATTGATATTCGCCGCAGTGACATCCAATTTCCCGGTGTGCAAATGGCTCGTTTGGTGATGGGGTGGTTGGCCATGGGGGTCGAACAATTCAGCGATGCCGTGGGGTTAGATCTGCTGTCGGTGATTTTGGCGGGAACAACTTCGGCTTGGCTCGTGCAAGAACTCCGGGAAAAACGCCAGTGGGTGATGGATATGAGTAGCGGCTTTTCTCTCCAGCGGGATTCGAGTTTGTTTACCATCCAAGCTTGGCTCGATGAAAAATACCTAAACGACGTGGAACAGGTCATTGGCGATCGCCTTGGGGATCTCCAAACTCAATGTGTTACTGAAACAGAACTCCAGCGGGCCAAACGAATGCTGTGTAATGACCATATTTTTTCAACGGAAACCGCTAGTCAATTGGCCGGACTCTATGGCTATTACCAGACCCTGGGTAACCTCGACTATGCCTATCTCTATCCGCAAATGGTGGAATCCTTTACGCCCCAAGATCTCCAACGCCTTGCGCGACAATATCTTTCCCCTGAGCGTTATGGCATTGTTACTCTCACCGATGCCTAAACCTGACTTAACTTTACCAAGTCAAAGGTAGCGTTACCGTCGCAGGACTGTGGCGAGCCGTTTCTAGATCCAAAGCCTGTTCCACCTGTTGATAAATTTGTGCCGCTTCTTCCGGGGAATTGCCAATGCTCGTGAGGCCCAATTTGCCAAATTCCGAGAGGGTACCCATCAGATGAAATACACTACCGGTTTTGGTGCTGCTGTCGAAATGGAGACCGTGGGCGGCAATGATGTCCATCAAGTCACTGGGCAGAAGGCCCTGGTATTGTTTTTTTTGGAGGTTATCCGAGGCAATGTAATATTTTTTCTGCTGCTGGGGAGTGATAAAGGAGCCTGTGGTGCAGTCATAAAAACCATTGGTCAAAAGTTGCAGGGTCATCAGGGGATGGGTCGTGCCCCCTTTGCGGAGGTTAATTTCGATGGCCTGGAGCTCCCAACTGTGATCCGGGTTTTGGGTGGCGATAAAGTCCACACCGTAACGTTCCATCGCCCCTTTTGCCGCGAGAATTTTTCCGACTTTTAAACCCAATTCCTGCAACTGCAAACGGTATTCCCTGGCCGCTGGGAAATGGCAGCCCAAATAAATCTGGCCGTCCTGACCCCCCAGGATTTGGTCATGGGTCGAGAGAATTTTTACGTCACCATCGGGGGTAATTAAACCTTGTACACTGGGCGATCGCTTTATCTCTCCTTCGATAAATGCTTCGGCGATCGCCCCTATTTCGGGAATGCGGGAGGCAAAATTTTCCCAGGTTTCCCCGGCTGCTTGGAAACTAAGATTGGGTAACGTAGCGGCAATCTGGTCACAACGTTTCGTAAAACTAGCCGCTGGCGACAGGGACGGCAGATTCAAAACCGCATTCCCTTCCCCCGAAAACCCCTCATTGAGCTTAATTACAATCCGTTTGAGGTGGGGTTGCCGTTCCCACAGTTGTGCCGCGACAGTGATCAACTCTGGCACCGTTTGTACCAGGGCACTACCATCGGGACAGGGCACCCCCGCCAGGCGAAATACCTCCCGACTGCCACTCTTTGACCCCCAATAGCTCAGACTCGGACTGGCTGCAAACAGGGGAATTTGTAGTTTTTCTGAGAGTTCCTGTTCCAGGGGCGTTGAGTTGTAACACACCATGTAGGACTGATTAGGCCGCAGGGCGCGCCGAATTCGCTCCACCAACCGGGGCCGCTCTAGAATCTTTTGGGTCAGGGGTTTATAGGAGTTGTCATAGGTGGTCAACACCAAAAGGCGATCGCGGGCGTGGGAAAAGGGAATTCCTGGCAGCAGCTGGAGATAATAATCCAGAATCAGGGGGGCAAGGGGCTGGGCGGTGACGTAAATGAGCCGGGTGTGGGGATTACGCAGGCGAATTAAAGAAAATAACAACCGTTCTTCGTAATGCAAAAAACCAGGGACTTTTTGGCCGACCCGCTGATCCACACTGAAGGAGGGCACCACCAAAATGTCTTGGTCATCCGCCTCAAAATCAACGGAATTTTGCCACCGCGCCCGTAATTGCTGTTGCAGTGCTTCAAAGCTCTGGAAAGAAGGATTATTCACCGTTTTTCGCCCGGATAAAACTAAGAGGTCAGCTTTACTCACCCCATATCTGATCTTAAATTTTTCTGCCCAGGGAACGAAAAACCTAAACAACACTTAAACCAAGCATGGCCCGCAGGGTGAAATACAGGAATGCAAATAGGCCTACTAAAAGTCCGACTGTTGCCGTTGCCGTTACCTTGTTTTTAAAAAAGAGAGGCTTCAGCCATTCAAATACACTGATAAAAATCCCCAGGATTAAACTGATCATGTAGCGGGGATAGCGGAGGACATTCTCAAAAAACTCTTGCATGGCACCGGAGGGGGAATTTTATGGGTTTAAATAGGGCAGATTTTATGGTTTCAGATTGTAGCATTCCCCTCTGCGTTCACAGTTTTCCCGTGCCAAGGTAGTCTGGGTAAGATTCATTCATTTTTATCCCCTTAGCCTTTACCATTACCCCTGTCATGGAAACCTTGCAACTTGTGCTCAATGGTTTGTCGGTCGGGAGCATCCTGGCCCTCGCTGCCGTGGGACTCACCCTCACCTACGGGATTTTACGCCTCTCCAATTTTGCCCATGGGGATTACATGACTTTGGGTGCTTATATCACCTGGTTAAGCAACTCCCTAGGGTTAAACATTTGGCTGTCGATGGTGGTGGGGGCGTTTGGCACCATTGGTGGGATGCTTGTGGCGGAAAAGCTTCTCTGGCAGCCGATGCGGGATAAGCGAGCAACGCCGACAACGTTGATCATCATTTCCATTGGTCTGGCACTGTTTATTCGCAGTGCGGTGCTCTTCATTTGGGGTAGTGGCAACCAACAATACGATCTACCAGTGGTACAGGCGATCAATTTGACGGAACTGGTCGGATTATCGGAAATGTTACCGGATCTACGCATTGCCTACTACCGGGTGGTGGTAATGGTGCTGACGGTGCTGGTGATTTTAGGACTCCATTTCATCCTGCAAAATAGCAAAATCGGGAAAGCGATGCGGGCTGTGGCCGATAACTTAGACTTAGCCAGGGTTTCAGGGATTGATGTGGAGCGGGTAGTGCTCTGGACTTGGATCATTACGGGAACATTAACGGCGATCGCCGGCAGTATGTACGGGTTGATCACCACGGTGCGACCAAATATGGGTTGGTTTTTGATTTTGCCGATGTTTGCCTCGGTGATCCTGGGGGGCATTGGTAATCCCTATGGGGCGATCGCCGGTGCCTTTGTGATTGGGATTGCCCAGGAGTTAAGTGTTTCCTTCCTTGGGCCGGACTACAAACTGGGGGTGGCGCTGTTCATCATGGTGGCGTTGTTATTGGTGCGTCCTCAAGGACTGTTTAAGGGCACGATGTAGATAGGGACAAAATTATCCTATCCTGGGTGCTTGAAGCCTCATTCTTCGGTTTTTTAAATCACATTTTCTAAGTAAAATCACACAATTTCCATGGGTAATCGCAAAGCATTGGTAACGGGAATCACGGGCCAGGACGGTTCCTATTTGGCGGAACTCCTCCTCGAAAAGGGGTACGAAGTCCATGGTATTATTCGCCGCGCCTCTACCTTTAATACCGACCGCATTGACCATCTCTACGTCGATCCCCACACCCCCGATGCCCGTTTTTTCCTCCACTATGGAGATTTAACAGATGGCACATCCCTAGGGCGACTGATCGAAAAAATTCAACCCCATGAAGTCTATAACCTCGGTGCTCAATCCCATGTGCGGGTGAGTTTTGACTCGCCGGAGTACACCGTGGATGCGGTGGCCATGGGAACGTTGCGGATCCTCGAAGCAATTCGGGATTACCAGGAACGCACTGGGAATGAGGTTCGTTTTTACCAAGCGGGTTCCTCGGAAATGTATGGTTTAGTCCAGGAAGTGCCCCAAAAGGAGACCACGCCGTTTTATCCCCGCAGTCCCTATGCCTGCGCGAAGGTCTATGGCTATTGGCAAACGGTCAATTACCGTGAATCCTATAATCTCTTTGCTTGTAACGGCATTTTGTTTAACCATGAAGGGCCCCGCCGGGGGGAAACCTTTGTCACCCGCAAAATCACCAAGGCGATCGCCCGGATTATCGCTGGCCAGCAGAAAAAACTCTATCTCGGCAACCTCGACTCCAAGCGAGATTGGGGTTACGCAAAAGACTATGTGCGGGCAATGTGGCTCATGCTACAGCAGGACAAACCCGACGATTATGTCATTGCCACCGGGGAAACCTATTCCGTGCGCCAATTTTTAGAAACAGCCTTTAATTACGTCCATCTCAACTGGGAAGATTACGTCGCCTTTGACCCCCGCTACCTGCGACCGGCGGAGGTAGATTTACTCATTGGCGATGCGACCAAGGCGAAAAAACAACTGAATTGGGAGCCGAGCATCGATTTCCCAACCCTGGTGGCGATCATGGTGGAAGCTGATCTCGCGATTCTCGGTTTACCGCCCCAAAATCCAACCATGGGCAAACTATACGAAGCAGACCGGGCTTTTGTGCGTCAGGCGATCGGGAGCCAGGTTGATTAGTGGCTGTGCCCGTCCTCTGGTTCGTCGAGGTGTTCGGAGGCATCCCGGTAGAGGTTAAAAATGTGGTGATCCTTCAAGGAATAAATGACATTGCGCCCTTCCTTGCGATAGCTGACTAAACGGGCGGCGCGCAGGGTTCTGAGTTGGTGGGAGACTGCTGATTCGGTCATCTCCACCGCTTGGGCCAATTCACTGACTCGCATTTCTCCCGTGGCGAGGGCCGAGAGAATCCGCCAACGATTGGCATCTCCCAGAATGCTAAAAAATTCGGCCATGCGCTGGGCTTTGGTTTGACTGAGGATCCCCTGAGGCTGATTTATCACGATTTCTTGACTTAAAAATACCTGAACAACTGTTCATGTGTTAACTTAAAAACGTGAACAACCGTTCAACTATCTAAAAGAATATCTTGGAGAACTAAATCATGGTAGCTGTCACCCAAATGAAATGCGCCTGTGAATCCTGTCTTTGTATTGTTGATCTCAGCAGCGCGATCCAAAAAGAAGGCAAGGGCTATTGCAGTCAAGCCTGTGCCGATGGTCACCCTAACGGGAGCGAAGGCTGTGGCCATACGGGCTGCACCTGTCACCAATAAGGCAATTCAGTCCAAGAAACCCAATAAATGTTTAGCAATATCCGTCGGTTAAGATGGATATTTTTTTGTCCCTCAGCGGTTTAGCATTTCTAAAACAAACTCACGGTTGATGCGGGCATCTTCATAGGCAGGGTCGATAGCTAGGGCTTGATCATAGCTGGCTAATTCTTCTTCGTAGCGGCCCAATTCCCCTAGGGAAACACCACGATTGTTCCAGGCTTCGGCATCGTCGGGGTCAAGGTCGAGGAGGGCTTCGTAGGCGGCGATCGCCTCGGGGTGACGGCCTAACTCCGCAAGAACATAACCCTTATTAAACCAGGCGTCTAAATATTCAGGGTCGAGGGCCAGGGTTCGGTCATAGCTGGCTAATTCCTCCTCCGGCCGTGCCAAAAAACTCAGGGCAATTCCCCGGTTGTACCAGGCATCTACATCTTCGGGGTCAAGATCGAGGGCACGGTCATAGCTTTCCACTTCTTCTTCGTAGCGCCCTAAGGCACCTAAAGCCACTCCCCGGTTATACCAAACTAAATTTTGATCGGGGTCAAGGGCGATCGCCTGATCATAGCTTTCTAATTCTTCGTCATAGCGCTTGAGTGCCCCTAGGGTGATCCCCCGGGATAGCCACAGATAGTCATTTTCTGGCTCAAGAATTAAAGCCGCGTCATAGGCTCCCAAAGCTAGGTCATATTGCCCTTGGTCATAGTATTCATCGCCCTGGCGCAAGAGTTCATCCACGGAATCGGCGGTGGTATTTACTCCCTGGGCCATGATGCAGGGTTGACTGCCGCAGAAAGATTGGGCGATCGCCGGTTTGACCATGATCCCGAGACCCAAGGATAAACCCAGGCCCACCGCCAGTTGAGGAAGAACGCGCACCATGACAAATCTCCGAAAATAATTGCCGCTTATTTGCTGCCTTCCATCATAGTGAGAATTACCCTGGCTGATTTTTCTCGCAGGAGATATTTACAATCAGCCATTTCCTGGGGCCAGTTGATGTTGATTAGCTACAAAAAAGGGGGCTTCATCGTCCCCCTCGGAGTTCAGCCCTAGAACTGGATATCTGTGAAGGCAAAAACCTTTTGGTCTACCACTTGGTCGTTGTTAAGAGACGTAATTTCCCGTTTGGTGAGGACATAGTAACCGCCGATTTTCTCAAAGCTGTCCCGGAATAAACTTTTGCCGCCCTTGGGTTCTTTGGTTGCCGCGTCGAAATAGACGGAATCATAGCCCAGGGAGAGATATCCTTCGTCGGTGTTGAGCACGTCAAAGGTATTGATATTCACGATCACATCGCGGATCTTGCGGTTGACGAAGGTGACGACATTGTTGTGGATTTTGTAGGAGTTCCCCATGGAAGCGCCAGTTACTTTGATTTCCTGGGAACCGTCGGCAAACTGTTCGCCAAATTCGAAGCTATTTTTACCATGGCTATCTTCGAAGGACCGACGTACCCGGTGGACGGTAATTTCCCACAGTTGCCCTTCAATTTCTTTTTTGGCTCCTTCTGCTTCAATGCCTGTTACTTCAAAGGACATATCTGCTTTAATGGCGACCTTGCCGGTGTAGCTCTGGTCACCGTGGGTAAAGGTTACTGTGGCGGTAAAACCGGGAAAATCTTGATCCCAAGTGTAGCGGTTTTCGTAGGCTGCCCGAAACGCATCTTGGGCCGTTAAAGTCTGTGTCATTGTATACTCCAGCAGTGGTAGTGACTGTTTCTTGATCCCTTTTAGCATAACGATCCCCCTTATCCCATTGCCAGGGACTCCCTGAACCGACCGATGAATCCTGTATTGCAATTGGCGATCGCCACCCTGATTTTGGGAACTTCCGGCGTATTTATTAAATTTGCGGCCCTATCCCCCTTTGTGATGACCTTTTTCCGGGCGGGGATTCCCTTGATCTTTGTATCGGGATTATTTCTCTATCGTGGCGAACCGCTTTTTAAAGGGGCAACCCCGGGTTTACTGTTCATTTCCTTTCTCGATGCCGTGCGGGGCCTCTGTTATATCTTTGGCTTTGGTTATGCCGACCTCAGCAGTGCGGTGATCATCCTCTACACCTGGCCCCTGTTTGCAACCCTCTTTAGTTGGCTCTTTCTTAAGGAAGCGATTCCCCGGCGCAATCTATGGCTCCTGCCCTGTTTTGTTTTGGGGATTGTGGCGATCTATGCCAATAGTGACATTAGTTTCTCTAGCCGGAGTTTTATTGGTCTAACCAGTGTGCTAATTTCCGCTGTCCTCGTGGCCTGTACGGTGGTGATGTACAAAGTTAAATCCGCTGATTTTTCGGTGTATCGTCTAATTTTTTATCAAAATCTGATGGCTGGGGCGATCGCCTTTCCTTTTCTCCTCGGCACCCAACCTTGGCCGAATCTATTTCAAATCAGTATGGGCAGCATTTACGGGATTTCCGTCGGGATTGTGGGTTTTATGCTCTTTTTCTCAGCTCTGAGTAAACTCAAGGCATCTACCACTGCCCTGCTCTGTTATTTAGAAATTCTCAGCACTATCCTTTGCGGGATCGTCTTCTTCCAAGAGCAGCTTTCCCCCAACATCATCCTGGGGGCGGGTTTAATCCTTGGGGGGAGTTTCTTCCTGAAAAAGAATCAATGAGTATTTCTCTTAAGTCAGTACATCGGCACCGAGGAGTTTTTGGTATTTCCGTTGGAGTTCCTGTTGCATGAGGGGATATTGTTCAAGGACTGGATCCACTTTGAGGAGTTGTTCGGCGGCTTGGCGGGCAATGAGCAAGACCTCCTGATCCTCCGTCAGACTCGCTAGGGCAAAATCCGGTAAACCCGATTGTTTCGTCCCCAGCACTTCCCCCGGCCCCCGCAGGCGTAGATCCATCTCGGAGATAAAAAAGCCATCGGTGGATTGTTCTAGGACGCGCAGACGGGTTTGGGAATCAGGATTTTTGCTATTGGTGACAAGTAAACAGTGGGATTGGTGGGAGCCTCGACCGACCCGGCCCCGCAACTGGTGCAACTGGGAGAGGCCAAAGCGTTCGGCATTTTCGATCAGCATTACCGTCGCATTGGGCACATCGACCCCCACTTCGATCACGGTGGTGGAGACAATGATCTGGTCTTGGTTATCGCGGAAAGCGTTGAGGGCGGCGTCTTTTTCCTCGGATTTCATGCGTCCGTGCAGTAAACCCACGTTAAAGCTTTTGAAAACCTGCTCAGAAAGTCTCTGGTGTTCGGCGACGGCGGCTTTGGCTTCGAGTTTTTCAGATTCTTCGATCAGCGGAAAAATCACGTAGGCTTGGCGACCCTGGGCCACTTCCCGCTTAATCAGTTCATAGGCCTTGTGGCGATCGCCGCCAGGAATCACGCGGGTATCAATGGGTTGGCGACCGGGGGGCAGCTCATCAATTTGACTAACATCCAAATCCCCATGGAGGGTGAGGGCCAAGCTGCGGGGAATGGGGGTTGCGGTCATGGTGAGGACATGGGGCGCTTTTCCTTTAGCGAGGAGTTTCCCCCGTTGTTGGACGCCGAAGCGGTGCTGTTCATCGATGACCACCAGACCAAGGTTTTGAAATTGCACCGGATCTTCAATCAGGGCATGGGTACCGACCAGAACTTTGAGCTCTCCCGTTTGCAGTTGGCTGTGGATCTCCCGGCGTTTTTTCGTTTTTGTGGAACCCGTGAGCAGTTCTACGGGCAGATGCAGTAGGTTAAACCAGCCCACCAGTTTCCGGTAATGCTGTTCGGCGAGGACTTCCGTGGGAGCCATCAGAGCCGCCTGGTAGCCAGACTGGATCGCGGCGAGGATCGCAAAGACCGCCACCACCGTTTTCCCGGCCCCCACGTCCCCCTGGACCAGGCGATTCATCGGCGTTGATTGGGCCAGATCCGCGAGGATTTCGTTAATTACCCGTTGCTGGGCGTTGGTGAGCTGGAAGGGCAGCAGTTTTTCAAAACGTTCAATGAGTTCCCCCTGGGGAACAAACACAGCACTTTTTTGACTGGCTTTTTCCTGTTGCCGCCGTTGGAGGAAACCCAGTTGCAAATAGAAAAATTCATCAAATACCAGCCGTTGACGTGCCTGTTGGAGAATTTCGGCATTTTCTGGGAAATGAATATTGGCGATCGCCTTTTGTAATTTCAGCAAACCATGCTGTTCCCGGAAGGCTGTTGGAAAGGGATCCTTGAGTTGGTCAATGGCGGGCAGGGTACTGACGACAACCTTACGAATCAGATCCGCCGGCACCCCTTCCGTGAGGGGGTAAACGGGCAATACCCGGCCAATTTTCAGCGATTTAATATCAGCCCCACTGCTGTCGAGCACCTCAATTTCTGGGTTATCCAGGGTCAGACCGTACTTATTTTTCTTGACTAATCCCGACGCGGCGATCGCCACCCCCTGGGGATACTGTCGTTTGAGTTTTTCCTGCCAACCCCGATTGCTATAACGAGTCCCGGCATAGAATCGACTAAGCTTAATCCGGCCACTGCTATCCCGCAGCCACAGCTCGAAAATACTGAGCTTCTGATTTTTCGGACTGGTGAAAATACTACAGCGCACCACATGGCCCACCAGGGTCACCGTTTCCCCCGCCTCCAGGTCAGTAATTTTTACCTGTTTGGCATAGTCAATGTGCTGGCGAGGATAATAAAACAACGCATCCCGCACCGTTTGCAAACCCAGTTTTGCCAGTTGTTCACTGCGCTTTGGCCCCACCCCAGGCAGATACATTAGCGGCTGATCGAGGCTAATTTTTTTTCCGTAAGTTGAACTGTGCACACGATGTTCAGAAACCGATTGGGTACGGGGCTGCTTTACCGGGGGAGAACCTTGGAGCGGTTCTTCAAGCTGCTGTTTCAGTTGTAGTAAAAAGCTTCTTGCCCCAGCCACCAAAAGTCGACGCTGCCCCAACGTTGCCATGGGATAATCGGCGAATTTTTGGGCAAACTCCTGCCACCGTCGCCGCTGATCCGCATCAATGCCTGCCGGGGGAACCGCCCCAAAACTGAGACATAAAAATTCACTGAAACGATGCTGATAGCCCTGGAGATCCTGAAAACCCCGTTCCGCTTCGATGGATAGAGCTTTTTGTAATCGCAAAAAATCCGGCTGATTCATAGCACCATAGACAAAAAACGAAGGCCAACCCCTCTAGGAAACATTAAACCTTATCTGCTAATAAGCTTGTACCGCAACAAGAACGTTAAACGTTACAGGCGATCGCCTTAATCACCGCAATCCCGCCCACTACAATAGAACCATCGGTTTGAAATAGAAAAAGCAGCCGCCATGATTGCGAACCTCAATGTGCCTTCTAGAAAAATGACCCCGGAGGAATACCTCGACTGGGAAGACGCTCAGGGAATCCGGTATGAGTACGTTGATGGTGAAACTTTAGTGAAAAATCCTGAAACTCTAGATCATGCTCGCGTCTATTTAAATTTGTACAATGCCTTGTCTCGGCATCTCGCCCAACGCGGCTGTGAAGCCTTTGTCGCCGATGTCAAAGTGCAGGATCAAAAAAATCAGCGATATTTTTATCCCGATCTTGTGGTGACCTGCCATCCCGATGACCGCCGCAATAACCAGTTTATTCAACATCCCACGGTGATTGTAGAAGTGCTCTCCCCCAGTACCGCTAACTATGACCAAAGCCGTAAGCTGAAGCTCTATCGGCAAATCCCAAGCCTCCAGGAATATATCTTGATTGATAGTCAACAAATTTCCGTTGCCCTTTACCAGCGGCAATCGGAGCGCATGTGGGGTTACAGCGACTATGGCCCCGAGGAAAGCTTTCTACTGCCCAGCATCGAATTTGAATGTGCTGTGGCTGATCTCTACGCAAATGCAATCCTCGAAACTTCTGATAATGGTTAGGAAGGTGATCGCCTTTCACCCAAAAAAAACCAAAATATTAGATGATGGTCTGTGCTGTTCGTTTCCCCGCCCGATGACCCGCACCCTCTACCTCCATGGTTTTGCTTCCAGTCCCCAATCCCGAAAAGCGCAGTATTTCGCGGAAAATATCCCGGGCCTTCTTATTCCCGACCTCAACCAAGAGGATTTTGGCAGTCTGACGATTTCTCGGCAGCTAGAGCAAATTCAACCCCTGCTCATAGAACCCAGTTACATCATCGGCTCTAGCTTGGGAGGACTGACAGCGGCTATTTTGGCGGAACAATTTCCAGAACGAGTAAGAAAAATTATCCTGTTGGCACCAGCATTTCAATTCACCACCCATTGGCGGCGGCGCTTAGGCGCAACCACCCTCATCCAATGGCAACGGGAAGCCTATCTCCCGGTTTTTCACTACAGTTATCAACAAGAAATCCCCCTCCACTACAACTTTTTTAAAGATGCTGAGGCTTACGCCAATTATTCTTTTCAAAATACTGTGCCCACTTTAATCTTACATGGTATTCACGATGAGACAGTGCCCATTACAGTGAGTGAAAATTATGGCAAAAATCGACCCTGGACAACATTAATTTCCCTTGATAGTGACCATAGTTTAGGGAATTGTTTAGATCGTCTGTTACAAGAAACAGAACAGTTCTTATTTGGGGTTTGATCGATGCGGATTTTATGTCTCAGTAATGGCCATGGGGAAGATGCGATCGCCGTCCAAGTCCTCCGTGAAATCCAAGCCCAGAAACCAGCGGTGAGCCTTGCAGCCTTGCCCATCGTCGGCACGGGACACGCCTACCAAAAACTAGATATCCCGATCGTTGGTCGCACCCAGCAAATGCCTTCCGGGGGCTTTGTGTATATGGATAATCGCCAATTGATGCGGGATTTAAAAGGAGGCCTATTACAGCTAACCTGGCAACAATATCAAGCCATTAAACGCTGGGCAAACCAAGCTAAAGAAAAGTCGTTAATCCTCGCTGTTGGTGACATTGTTCCCCTCATTTTTTCCCGACTCAGCGGTTGCCCTTATGCGTTTATCGGTACAGCCAAATCGGAATATTATCTGCGCGATCGCCAAGGAGACTGGCTCCCGAAAACCTCTACCCTCGAAAAATGCTTTGGGTCGGTTTATCTCCCCTGGGAACGGTGGCTTTTAGGCCATAAAAATTGTCTAGCCGTTTATCCCCGGGATCGCCTTACCACTGATATTCTAAAAACCTATCAAATTCCGGCGGTAAATCTAGGAAACCCGATGATGGATGGTCTCGAACCCTCGGAAGATTGCCCCCAGGCCGACAAGAAAGACAAATTAACTTTTGTTTTACTGCCCGGTTCTCGGCCTCCGGAAGCCTTGCACAATTGGCGCAAAATTCTCCAGGCCGTGCAGTTGCTCGTGGAAAAATATCAGAATGTGGATTTTATAGCGGCGATCGCCCCCAGTCTTGAGCCAACAGAATTTCTGGAATGTCTACCCCCGTTGGGTTGGCAAAAAAACGATTCCGAACCCCCTGAGCTAACCTTTGGCGATCCCGAAGCCCAAGTTTTCCGGCAAAATCACGCCCGATTTGTACTGACCCAACACCGTTATCCTGAAAGTCTGCACTATGCAGATTTGGCGATCGCCATGGCCGGCACAGCGACGGAACAATTTGTCGGCCTCGGGAAACCCGCTTTTACGATTATTGGCACTGGCCCCCAGTTTACGCCCGCCTTTGCCGAAGCCCAAACCCGTCTCCTAGGAGAATCTATCCTTCTCTGCCCAACGCCCAGCGCAGTTCCTGAAAAGGTAGACGTTTTGCTGAATAATCCCGATTGGCTCCAGCAAATTGCCATGAACGGCCAAGAACGCATGGGAATGTCCGGCGCAGCCCAACGCATCGCAAACCATCTTTTGGACATATTTTGAGATGTTTAATGTTTAGATGAGTTTCAGGCAGGGGAAGCGATTTTGTTCCTGTAACTCCTCCAAAAAGGGAAGAATTTCGTTCGCTGTGAGGTGCTGCAGACGACCCAACAAAATTTCACCCTGGTGGATAAAGTCAGTAATATCAAAACCTGCGTAATCGACTTCTTCGGTTTGGCGGAGGCGGCGTAACCCTTCTCCCACTAAAATTGTCGCACCTTTGAGGTTATGATTACCCAGATGATAGCAACCCACCGCAATCTGTAAAATTCCTTGGTACAGAGACTTTTCCGGCTCCATCGCCTCAAACCACAGAGCCTCGAGGGTGTCATGGCAAGCGTAGAACTGCTGCGTATTCAATTGCTCGACCCCCACAAAAAAAGTCTCTGGAATCGTCATTAGTCCTAGCCTTTCATACTGGCGGCAACTTCTTTGATGTAATCCAGTTCGATGTCTTGCTTGTCGCCCGCAAAATCATTGTCTTCGGTAATGAAGAGCATACAGTGGCAGTCATTGCGTTCCCGCATCGGCACACAGGGGCAGTTCCAAAACGCATTTTCCACTTCCGCTTGTTTGTCTTCGTAGTGGCGACAGGGGCAGAGGGGCGCTCCCAATTCTTCTTTGTGCTTTGCCAAGCCTTCGATCACCACCGCTGTCACGGATGGATCCACACAAAAATAGGTGCCTGTACGTTGGGCATACTTTTCGGCAAAGTTTTTCATCAACTCTAAAGCCTTATCGGAAGCGGTATTCTCGGCAGTCATCGCAGTATTGATCTTCTTGATGGGACTGTTTATACGATAGTACGGTTTTGTGAATTTCCTCAACTGCCTCAACCCCTCCCTGGGAAACTCCGCTAGCATTGGGACAGTCATAGGAAGCACTGGTTCTGCGGGGCGATCGCCTTTATGGATTGTGCCCACAGTTTCCCATATCCAGTCTCTTTGACCAATAAACTATCTCCCCTACTAAACACTATTTCAAAACGTCATCTAGTCAAACTCTTGTTTTATTTTTGTTCCCAGAAATAGCCATTTATTCCCTAATTTTTTATCTGTTAATGTTGTGAGGCTCGAGCAATGACTGGTTTATTAATTTTTGCGGTTTATGCCGTAGCCCTGGGGTCTGTGTTTTATTACCTCCAGCAACCCCGAAATCGTGATTGGTGGCTTAAAATCACGACAGTTAACCCATTCTGTGTGTACTATTTCGGGCCTTTTGCGAGTGAAAAAATAGCTCGCTCTCACTTGGTGGGTTATCGGGAAGACCTAGAGCAAGAGCAAGCCCAAATTACCCAGGTTGTTTTAAATCAAGCGATGCCACCGGCCCAACTAACAATCTGTCCCGAAGAAGTGTAAGGTTTCCTGGGGAAATCCACAGAGGTGAGATGGGATTTTCGGCCGACTAAAGGGGATAGCCACGCCAAACACCAACGAGGATGCCCTGCAGTTCAACGTTAAAGGCCTCTGTTTTAATGGGTTTATATTTAGGATTAGCGGGTTTTAAAAGCACCATAGACCCGTCCCGATAAAAATGCTTGAGGGTTGTGCCATCACCACTAACCCGAGCCGCAACGATCGTTCCATCTTTGACTGCATCTGGATCGAGGACTTTTTGCATGACCGCGTAGTCCCCTTCGGTGATCAAGGCCTCGATCATACTGTCGCCGCTGACCTTGAGGGCATAACAGTTGGATGGGTTAAAGAGGGTGTTCAGGGTTAGGGTTTCGCTTTGGTCATCGGTGAAGGGTTCCACAAGACCACCGGCGGTAATCGTCCCTAGGATGGGTAATCCTTCGGGTTGTTGAGGGTGCAAAATCTTGAGGGTGCGGGCCTTACCGTCAATCCAGTCGATATATTTTTTCTTCCGTAGCCGTTCTAGGCGACTTTGGATTGGGGCGGGCGATCGCAAATTCATCGCCACCATCATCTGTCGGATCGAAGGGGCATGTTGATTGATTTGGATGTATTGCACCAGCCAATCGTAGAGTTCTTTTTGGGCAGTTGTTAGTTTGGGTTTCATCGGTGAGAATTTGTGAAGGTGGGCAGCTAAACAGTCAGACTACAGGACAAAAATACTAAAAATATTGTAGTTAATTTGGGAAAAAGTAATTTTAAAAACGCTTGATCTTAAGATGATTTGTACTAAACTATGCTCCCAATGGCAATGATCTTCGCGCAAACCTGTAATATTTTGTGAGCTTTATCGGTCAAGCAAACGGCTTCTATTGGGAGATTTAAGTGTGGCTGAGTATATTCATGGGTATGATCCGGCAGAGCAACAACGCCTCGTTGACCAGGCTCGCTATTGGGGCGATCGCCTTTTGCTGAAAGATTTAGACTTCAAGCCCGACGCAAAAATTCTCGATATTGGCTGTGGGGTCGGTGCGGTGTTGGGGATTATCGGCGAAAAATTTCCGACCTTGACCTTTGCCGGGATCGACCATCAACCCCGACAGATTGCCTACGCGACAGAATACTTAGGGCAATTGGGCTATAAAACGGATCTACGGGTGGGGGATGCCTACGCCCTGCCCTGGGGAGACAATACCTTTGATTTTGCTCTGACGGTGTGGCTCCTGGAACATGTGCCGGATCCAGCGGGAATCATTCAGGAAGCCCGGCGGGTATTGCAACCAGGGGGGAAATTTTGTCTCACGGAAACTGATTATCATAGCCTCTTGATTCATCCACCCCATCCTGATTTTGATTATTTCCAACAGGCTCTGTGTGAACTCTTTCATATCGTCGCCGGAAATCCCTACGTGGGCCGCAGTTTAGGGTCTTATTTAGAACAGGCCGGCTTTGGACAAGTGAATAACGAGGCGATCGCCATTCACCATTGGCAAACGTCCCACAACGCAGATCTCCAGGGTTTAGTGAATCATCTTGACACCTGGCTCAAGCTGATGATCCCCCAAATGGCTGAAAAACTAGACAAAGACCCAGATCGCCTTGAGAATGGCCTAGCCCACTTCCGTGGAATTCCCAATGATCCCCATGGAGCCATTACTTTAACCATCTACCGGGCCACGGGGGTCAAGCCCACAGAAAAATAGGGACTTCCGGCGAAACCCCTACCTGATCTTTGAGGACTGTGAATTAAGCCTAAGCGGGGTTGCTAGCCGAGGGACTGCGCTCAATCACCTGATCAATCAGGCCATAATCCTTCGCTTCTGCCGCTGACATAAAGAAATCCCGGTCTGTGTCCACTTCGATTTTTTCTAGGGGTTGACCGGTATGGTCAGCGAGGTGTTGGTTCAGTTTACCCTTGAGATACAGAATTTCCTTGGCTTGAATTTCAATATCTGTTGCTTGACCCTGGGCGCCACCGAGGGGTTGGTGAATCATGATTCGGGAGTTAGGCAAACTCATGCGCTTACCCTTCGCCCCGGCACTGAGCAGAAACGCGCCCATACTCGCTGCTAGACCGATACAAATCGTACAAACATCCGGGCGGACTTGGTTCATCGTATCGAAAATGCCCATCCCTGCTGACACAGAACCCCCAGGGGAGTTGATGTAGAGGTAGATGTCCTTTTCTGGGTCGTCGGCCTCAAGGAAGAGTAACTGGGCCACAATCAAGTTGGCAATTTCATCGTTGACCTGGGTCCCGAGAAAAACAATGCGTTCCCGCAGGAGACGAGAATAAATATCAAAGGCACGTTCGCCCCGACCAGAACTTTCGATAACGGTTGGAATCATGGGGTCTGTAAGCTCGTTTTGGTTAGTCGTATTTGTTCGATTTTGACATACTCATCGGGCTAAAGTCATGGTGTTTCCCGAAAGGGGATGAGTGTATCTCTCCAAACCCCCCAGTCGTCGGGAGGCGATCGCCCAAGAAAAAAGCCACCCTTGGTATGTTGTGGCTCTCTGTGATGAGTTGCTAGTTTTTATGAAAATAGGGTTTTGGAATTTGCTGGATAGAGGCGAAGAATATTCCCTTAGGACTCTGCCCCAGCAGCCAAAAGGTCGGGAGGTAAAATCACGGTGTCGATGACATGGACAACCCCATTCCCGGCCTCGATGTCTGCCATTAAAACCTTGGCATTGTTCACCATGACGCCATCTTCGAGGGAAACCATAATATCACTGCCTTCTACGGTGGGAACTGCCCCAGCACTGAGGTCACTGGACAACACATTCCCACTCACAACATGGTAAGTCAGAATTTTGGTGAGGAGTTCTTTGTTTTCGGGGAGCAGCAGGGTTTCTAAGGTGCCTTCCGGGAGAGCGGCAAAAGCATCATTGGTGGGAGCAAATACGGTAAAAGGCCCTGCTCCAGACAACGTTTCCACAAGATCCGCCGCCGAAACCGCCGCCACCAGGGTCGAAAAAGCTTCATTACCCATGGCGATATCCACAACGGTGGGGGCCATCATTGCCATATCATCATCAGAATCTTCAGACATTTCCATCATTGGCTTCATCATGCCATGGTCATCTGCTTGGGCAACGGCACCAAAACCGAGGGCAGCAGTGAGGGCAAGACTAAGGCTGAGGACAAGATTTTGAGTAAAACGCATAGGTGTTTCCTGAAACTAGATAGATACGTAGACAATCGAGTTTTGTAAACATAATTTTACAATTGTTTTTACTTTAGCAACTATTTCTTTTTCTTGCAGGCTTATTGGTCAGAAGTTTTTCCTTTTCAGCACTTGGGAACTTTTTATGTTTTTTGTAGTCTATGAACTATTGACTTCCTGATAGTTAACCGTAGTTTCCTGAGAAAAAACTCAAAATAGTCTAGTTTGAAGCAATTTATCTGCCATGGTCAAAGGGTAAAGCTGCAGGTTACATAGCTCGGTTTTGAGGGTAACTACTGAGGCGCAGAGCTCATCCACAAAGCCCGAAACCTGACGGAGGCGATCGCACCCCATTTTTGCAAGCTTCAGACACCAGTGCCGTAAGGCATCATAGAAAATTTCTAAACCAAGATAAATCAGTGCTTTTTGCAGTGGCCCGAGGTTGATGCTCAAGGGCGAAAGACAATATAACCAGCAGAGGAGACAAAAAAGGGCAAAGGCGATCGCCAATTTGAGGGAGTGTTGTTGGAAAAAAGTGGTGATACCCATTGGTGTGCTCCTGCTCTTGTTGCGGTGCTGCTTTATAGTTGGTGGGGTTAGAAGCAGATGCAGTTTTCTTCAGCCCAAGAAAAACTCCCTAACGCAATGCCGTCAAGGAGAAATGTTCCCAAGAGTTTAAAACCAGAAGACTCACTATATAAACAGCGGTTTTGGCGATCGCCTTGTGAAAACAATCCGCTTAGAAAGAAAAAATAGAACTTTGATTTTGGAAGCTATTCTGGATACCGTTATTGTTGACATTGTTTCCAAAACCAATCCCTGCACCGGTCTGGCTGGCTCCCACTTGGGCGACGCTAGCATTATTGCCAAATCCGAAAGCATCAGCTTGGAGTTGGGTACTAGATTGGCCGAGAGTATTGTTGACATTATTGAAAAAGCCATCAGCTACAGCAGTTTGGGAACCAATAATGGTAGATTGAGCACCGTTATTGCCACCGCTAAAGAACCCACTTTGACCTTGAAAGCTAGATTGTCCCATGGAGTTGGAAGTAGAGTTCCCCACACCAACAGCGGCGCTGGTTTGTTCAGAAATCATCGTACTCACAGCGGTATTGTCAGCTTTAGCGGGTTGAGTAATGCTTAGAACACCCAGGGCGACGAAAGTAACAGCGGCCGTAAGTTTCAGAGATTGGAGATGAGAGAAAGCGAAAGTAGTCATGGGTCTTTACACCTGAATGAATTGTTGTGTGTTGCCAGGTAATAGTGACCGGAAAATTTACTGATGCAGTTTTTCAAGCTGATTTTTTCTGAATTCTGCCCAGGCGAAACATCACAAGGCTTTAGGTAAAATTTGCCCGTCTCCCTGAATCGTTAGTGGAGTCTGAGGGAAATCTCGCTGGGTGAGTTGTTGTAGCCGTTTAATCGCTGTCCCATTGGCATCATAAAAAGGGAATCCCTGGCCATTGAGTCGCACCGGATGGATTTTGCCCTTGAGGAAACGGCCTTCACGACCCATAGAAACCTCCAGAACCATGCTCTCCGAGAGGGTACTGGCCACGGAGAGAGCACCATCTGCCACAAAATTTCCCAGGGAATAAGCAATCAAGCGATCCTGGTAAAGTTCCACGGCTCGTAATACGTGGGGGCCATGGCCAAGGATAAGATCAGCACCGGCATCGATGAGGGTGCGGGAAAATTGATGGAGGTCACCGCGATTTTCCCCGAAAAACCACTCAGTACCAGGCCGGATGCGGTTGGCCCCAGTCCCTTCGGCCCCAGCATGGACGGAGATCACGATAATGTCAGCATTCTGGTCGGCTTCTTTCACCAGTCTGACGGCAGCATCAAGGTCATGGACGGTGTTGTGATAGCTGTAGGTACTAAAACCAATCAGGGCAACGGTGAGGTCTTGATGTTGGTAATACTGAATTTCGTCTTTTAAACCAATGGGGGTAATGCCGCTGTCTGTGAGGGTGGCTTGGGTATCCTGAAATCCTTTTTTACCATAGTCAAAGGTGTGATTGTTGGCGATACTTAGGGCCTGAAAACCAGCATCCTTCAGGAGATTGACATAGCTGGGGGCGGTGCGGAAGGCGAAAACATTGGGACGACTGGTATCTTTAGCGGCGTAGGGATGATTAGTGAGGGTAGTTTCTAGATTGCCGATGAGGAGATCACTCCAACCCAGTTGTCCTTGCACTCCAGCGAACATTTGGAGCTTTTTTTCCAATTGGGGGGTTTTGGAGTAGCGGGTACCAAGAGCCATGTCACCAACGGCCTTGAGGGTGATTACTGTGGTTTTTGGCTGGGGTGGGGAGGCAAGTGCCCTGGCCGCATCTGTGGTAATTGTGCTCAGGGTGTTAGTGCTGAGGGTGGTCGCAGTGTGGGCAAAGGAATGTTGCTGTCGGTTGTGATGGTACCGAAATCCGAGAGTACCGAGACCCAACACAGTGGAGGTGATGAGGCCGCCAATGGGGAGCCAACGGCGCAAGGAAGAAAAGGATAGGGGAGACCATGCCATGGCAGCAGATGCAAAGGTACCGCTACATGGTAATGGATTTTTGTCTATTTAATGTTGAGATAAAACAAAAAATTGTAGGGTCAGTATTTTCTCTAGCGGCCATAGAGATAGATGTTGGGCTGGTCATGGTAACTGGGCCGTTGCCAGGGGTTACGCTGCCAATAGGTGTTGAATTGGGGCGGTGTGTAGGTGTTGTTCTTCCAGGGTTGTTGCCAATAGGGTTCGTACTGCCAGGGTTTATTTGTTTGACCTTTGAAGGTGTTGCTAAAGGAGTAGTGATGGGTACTGTTGGTATTGCGATAGGAAGACTGTCCCCAATGGCGATCGCCCCGTCGATTTGGATAGTAGGGAGAGCGGGAATAGTAACTCGTGCCGTTGATGAAAGTGTTGGGGCCAAAGGTTTGGATACTGTATTGATTCCCCCGGCCATCACTACAGGTGGTATAGAAGTTACTGATTTCGAGGCAACTCCCCTGGGCCACGGCCGGAACCGCCAGACTGGAAATACCCAAGGCCAAAATTAAAGCTTTCATCGGTTTACGTAGTGCCCTTAATGATGCTTCCAGTATAGCCAAAGGCCTGAGCAGTAAAGTCAGAACATCACCAATTCCAAAGGAGAGGATTTTCGTCTAAAGCATCGGTGACGATCCGACCAATTCGATCGATTTCCCCCAGTTCTGCAGCCGTTAACTGGACATCGATTGCTTGGGCATTGGCGATCGCCTGTTGGGGATTCCGGGCGCCGACGATGGCTTGGGTTTGGGGTTGACGAATGAGCCAGGCGATCGCGAGTTGGGCGAGGGAGCAGCCTTTTGCCTCGGCAATGGGTTTGAGTTGTGTGAGGGCCGTTTGTACCCGCTGATAATTGTCTCGGTCGGCATAGAGACGGTTATGGGAGCGGTGGTCTCCTTCAGCAAATTGATGCTCTGGGCCAAATTTTCCGGTGAGAAAACCCTGGGCCAGGGAAGAATAGGCAAGGATTGAAATCTGCTGGGCGGCACAAAAGGACTGAATGTCCCGTTCAATAGTGCGCCAAAAAAGGGAATAGGGCGGTTGAATGCTGTCGATTTGGCCATGTTCCATTGCTTCCCGGAGCTGGGCAAGGGAAAAGTTAGACACACCAATGGCCCGGATTTTCCCCTGTTCTTTCAGTTGGTTTAGGGCGGCCATGGTTTCGCCAATGGGCACCAGATCAGAATTCCAGGAACCTGCCGGCCAGTGAATTTGGTACAGGTCGATGTAGTCTGTTTGGAGGCGCTTGAGAGAATTTTCGCAGGCTTCGATCACTTGGTCGTGGTGGAGATGGTTGGCAAACACCTTGGTGAGTAATGTTACCTGATCCCGTTGGGGGGCGATCGCCTCCGCAACCCGCCGTTCCGATTCCCCATCCCCATAGATTTCTGCGGTATCGATGGTCGTCATGCCTGCCTCTACAGCAGCACGGATTCCGGCGACAATTTCTTGATCGTTGATGTTCGCCCAATTGCGTTTTCCTGCCTGCCAAGTGCCGAGAATAATTGGCGTAATTTGGACGGTACTTTTTCCCAGTGGCCTAGTTTCCATGATTTAATGCCTCGCCAACAATTGCTATCAATGTAGCTTTTTCTGTGGAAAATCGGTGCTGCCAACCCAGGCAGACTAAGCTGAGAACAGTAGAGTTTGAGGAACATTAGCATGGTTGCCCAGGAACAACTCACTTGGCTACGGGAACGCACCGCCCTCGGCTGTTTATCGGATACTGTTCTCGGGGCGATCGCCTCCATCCTCGAAAAACAAACCCTTCCCCCAGGGACGACCCTCAGCGACATCGGTCAAAAACCCCAGGGCCTCTACATTTTAGTGACAGGGGAAATCACAGATAGCCAAGACACCATTTTTAACCTGCGGGAACTTCTTTTGGATCAAGTGGCCCCAAAGGCGATCGCCACGGCTACAGAGACGACAGTGTGGTTTTTGCCCCGGCAGCAATGGCAGGCACTGGTGCAACAATATCCCGAAATTGTTCAGACCTTTTCTCAGGATCTCGCCCAGGAACTGGCCACCGTCACCACTGCCCTCCAGGAAGAACAACAACGGCGGGAAATTCTGCGGCCCTACCTTGTTACCAAAGCAAAACGGGGGGTGGTCGGTAAAAGTCGCTATGCCCAACGGCTCCGGAAACAAATTCGTGAAGCGGGTACCCATGGCCGTTCCGTCTGCATCTTTGGGGAACCGGGCTTAGAAAAGGATAATTTAGCAGCTCTGATCCACTATGGCTCTCGCCGACGGCGGCAACCAATTATCAAAGTCGATTGCAGCATCCTCCAAAAAAGTGGCGCTGAACTGTTCGGGCGCACCGACGGGAAAAAGGGTTTGCTAGCTTGGCTGGGAGAAGGAACGTTAATCCTAAACAAAATTGAAGAACTGCCGCCGGAACTGATTCATAGAGTGGCGACCTTAGTTCAAACCCAAACCTATACCCCCATTAGTCGCCTCGGTGATCCCGCCCCGGTGCCCCAGCAAACCCCAGCAAAATTGGTGGCGATCGCCGAACGACAACTACCGACTGTGACCCGTCATTTTTCTGAAACGATCAAAGTGCCACCGCTCCGGGTACGCAAAGCCGACCTTGCTGCCCAGGTGGAATATTACGCGAGCCTTTTTTGTCGAGCGAAGGGTCTACCGAAACCACAACTAACCCCCGAAGCCCTGCGACGCCTCCAGTCCTACGATTTTCCCAACAACATCCGCGAACTGCAAAATCTCGTGGAACGGGCCATTGTCCAATCGGATCAGGGGGCCGATCTGACTGAAGAAATTTTCTGGTCAGCCCAGGGTAAACAAAAACGCTTCCGCCTTAATTTACTGAATGAATACCCAGCCTTCCGCACCTTGCTCCGCAGTCCCTGGTGGCCCGACCGCATTAACTATGGTTTTACGGCGATCGCCTTTCCATTAATTATTGCGGTGCTGTTCCTCGCGCCCCAAACCCGTGACCAAAACTTTGCCCTGAACTTTTTTTGGGCTTGGTGGTGGCTATTGATTCTCCTCGCCTTTCCCTTTGTCGGTCGTCTCTGGTGTGCGGTCTGTCCTTTTATGATTTATGGTGAAATTACCCAAAAAATCTCCACTGAATTGCTCAAACGAAACCTGAAGCCCTGGCCTCGATCGCAGGCAGAAAAATGGGGCGGTTGGTTTTTATTTGGTTTGTTTACCCTGATTTTTCTTTGGGAAGAGCTGTGGGATCTGCAGAATACCGCATACCTCTCCGCTTGGCTGCTGCTGATCATTACCGCTGGGGCAATGGTCTGCTCGGCAATTTTTGAACGGCGCTTTTGGTGTCGTTATCTCTGTCCCATTGGTGGCATGAATGGCCTCTTTGCAAAACTGGCAATCACGGAACTGCGAGCGCAACAGGGAACCTGCTCGGCGGAATGTAGCACCTATCAATGTTACAAAGGTGGCCCCCAAAAGGGTGAAGGCTTAGCAACAAACGGTTGTCCCCTCTATTCCCACCCAGCCCAACTGGAGGATAACCGCGATTGTGTCCTCTGCATGACCTGCTTAAAGGCCTGTCCCCATCGGTCTGTGGCGGTGAATTTGCGCCCCCCGGCTATTGAACTCTGGACGACCCACCAACCCCGCCCCTATGAAGTCGCTCTTTTGCTTTTACTGCTGGGAGGAATTTTTCTCCACCGCTTACCGGAAATCAACCAAATCTTGGGTTTGAATTTAGATCTTGAGCAATTTTGGCCCCACTGTGGTTTGGCGATCGCCACTTTGCTGATTCCTGCTGGTGCTGTGTTACTAACGGGGGCAGCGGTACAACGGTTGAACCCACCGCCCAAAGCAAAACCTTTTTTACAACTGGCCTATGGTTATTTGCCGCTGGTGCTTGGGGGGAGTCTTGCCCACTATCTCCGCCTCGGCTTGGGGGAAGCTGGCCGCATTTTACCCGTGACCATGGCCACCTTTGGTTTCCAGGGATCTGCCCTGCCGATTGTGGTGGCCCATCCCGCTGTCATTGCCTTTCTCCAGGGCGCAACTCTCATTTTTGCCACCCTTTGCACCCTCGTCCTCACGAAAAAAATTAGTAAACAACCTTGGCGATCGCTCTGGCCCCAGCACCTACTGAGCCTCGGTTTAGCTTGGGCAATGGCGCAGATTATCGTTGGCATGTAACGATATTTGTAACAAAAAGCGCGAATCCCTTGACAAAGGTGGGTTTTTAAAGGCTTGCCTTTTTTCTTTTTGAAAGGCTTGAGGTGACTGGCGCCTGGGATTTTAGATAGGTTGCCGTATCGACTCCAGGAAAACTTTTTTTCGTCAATATCTTGCAATATTTATTTACAATCTGTTATATTCTGTTACATAAGCAACTAAGAGGTTTTCTCCATGGCTACTGGTTACACTGCTAACGAATTCGGTCAACTGAACGCCTTTGCCGTTGAGCCTGAGGTTTATGTCGATACAGAAAATACCGCCGGTTGGACTGCCTACGCCGAGAAATTAAATGGCCGTCTGGCGATGATTGGCTTCGTCGCGCTCCTAGCAACGGAACTGCTCGGTGGGGATACCCTGGTCAACTTGTTGTTCCATCTCTAATTTTTTTGCTTTCAGTTCTTTTGCAGCTTTAAGAGGTTTACGGTGATGTTTGGTGCTCTTGTGATCTTGATCCGCAACGTAATGGGAACGGCCCGCTTCAATAAAACCCGTGGCAAGGCGATCGGTCTCCACTGCAAAGCAATTACCAACTTTTGTAACACCGTGGGCCTCGATGGAAAAACCCGCCAAAATCTGATCCGTTTAGCCAAGTTCAATGGTCACCGTTTAGGGTTTATGGCCTAGGGTTATGGGGTCAGCCCTGAATTTTTACAGGTTTCTCTAAGTTTTATCTCCTCTGTACGAGCAATCGTAAACGTCAACTCTAAAACTCCGGTGGGATGGGGTTTTAGGGTTTTTTATTGGTAAAATTCAGCAGGAAATTTAAGCTAAAGTCGTACCGCAATGACTACAAAATTTTGCGCCAGGGCGGGATCTGTGGCCGCATTTTGGACAAACTGAGACATGGTCAATGGGGGCAGAACTCGCTGTAACAGTTGCACCACAATGGGGACAAAAATGACTGTTTTGGGATAGGAGATGATGGCATTGGGCACAACGCCGATTCACACTAGTTGGGGGAATGGGATGATTAGGGGCGATCGCCTCTGGCATTTTTTGATCGACAGATTTAGTTCGCACTATTGTCGCCAATTCATCAAAGGGTAAAGGGCCATCCTCAACGGTGACATGGCGACGGACAAAGCCACAGCTTGGACACCGGGGCAAATCTTCAAACCAGCGGCTACGGCACTGGGGGCATTGGGGAAGCCGTTCTGTGATCGGTGGAAATACTAAATCCCTTGAGCCATCGCCATTAGTTTGCCAATAACCTCGGTGGGAAAAGTAATTTAACATTGCTTGCCCTTGTTGGGGCCGGAGGCTTAATTCCACAGCTATCAAAAAAGCCCCAATCGCCTGAAACCGAAAATCTCGAATTAAAGTTGCAACGCTGTAACCACCGGGCAAGGGCTTAAACAATACGGCCGGTTGTTGCTGGGAAAAATCTGGCGGTGGGGAACCCGCTTGCACATAGGCTAAAAGATCCCGGGCTAAATCGGGCACCTGGGCCATACGCTGGGTTGCATTCCATAACAACGAAGTCGGTTGATAGCCTAAATTGGCGATCGCCGTTGCTAAGGGTAATAACGGATGTTCTTGCGGCGTTACCATACCTCTCGTCCCCAATCATCTTTAACTTTTAGGGCACCGGATTTGACAAGGTTATAAATTTGCTGCCGTTCCTGGGGATTCGCCTTACTGACAAAATCCATGAGTGTTTTTTCCCGTACCCAGGATTTAGGTGGCTGATTTTTCGGAGCCTGTTCTGCACCTCCCTTTAGTTGATCCCACACATCTTTGATGCTTTCTAACTCTTTCTTGTAGGCTTCTTTGCTCAGGGCATTGCCCAAACGATTGCCAAAGGATTCGGCGTCATTTTCGTTATATTGGCCGGCATAAATCACTGGATCTGTGTCTGGCCCTGTGTATTTTTGGGCATTGGTTGTTGCGGCGTGGCGAGCCGTGGGATTTTCCAGGGGATTATTTGGGTCCCATTGTTGAGCGTGTTTAACCTCGTGGCCGATGGTGGCGATCGCACTCTGAGGATTTTGATAAAGCTGTGAATCGGTGTTAAAAACAACTCGCCCTGTACTCGGATCAAAATGGGCATGAACCATATTGCCGTTGGCATCCTTTAAGCCAGAACCAAAATCGACCTGCACTGGCCCGACTCCCAATTTATGACCACATAAATTCGCAATGTATTGTAGGGTTTGCTGTTTATCCGCATCAGAAAGCTGGTTCCAGCCCGTTCTCGTCAATGGGCGGATCTCAGAATCCCCAGTTAACGCCTCAAGACTATCAATGACCAAAGCCGTATCAACAATCCCTTCAACATATTGATCATGGTCAGCTGTCGGAATTGGGGTACTAAAAATCGTTGCCCAATCATCCCCAGAATCTCCCGTAATTTGAGAAATCGGAATAACAAATAAAGGATTATCTTTGAGGGTGACAAATTTCCCATCAGGCGTCACCTCCCAATCATTGCGGTACACTTCCCGCGACCCAATCCACTGGTTTACCCGTTGATCGAAAGGCGCATCCGGATTTACAGGGACCCAACTGTTGGGGTTATAGAAAGGTACATTTGGCATCCCAGGTTGCTTCGGTACGCCTGGCCCTTGACCGGGTGAAGCTGGAAAATTTTGTCCAGGTGGGATGTTCACATTGCGGACTGGATCATGTTCTGTGCCACTCCCGATAATATTTTGCTGCCATGGTGGATTCTTCGCGTCGGGATAGTCCCGGAAAGGATCTTCTCTCGTACCCGTGCCATAAATGCCCTTTTGCCACGGCGGATTATTGGCATCGGGGTAATCTCGATAGGGGTCATCCGGTGTTCCACTGCCGTAGATACCTGGGGTTTGCGGCGGATTATTCACATCAGGGTAATCGCGGAAAGGATCTTCTCTCGTACCCGTGCCATAAATGCCCTGTTGCCATGGCGGATTATTGGCATCGGGGTAATCTCGGAAAGGATCCTCCGGTGTTCCTGTGCCATAGATAGTTGTAGGAATTGAAGGCAAAGTTCCTAAAATCCAGCCTGTCCAGAAACCGCCCGCAGCGGGAAAACCGAGAATAATCGCTGTGAGAGCACCAGGACTTTTTAGCCACAGATCCAGTCGCCCGCCTGCTTCTTGCCAACCACCATCATCGGCGAGGACCGGTAAGGCAAGAATGATACCGCAGCTAATCAGGCCAAATAACAAGAGGCTAGAGAGTGGTGTTGGTGGTATTTGGTTGTTACGGAAAATCAGGATCAAGGCGATCGCCATTGCCCCGAGGAGAACTAACTGAGGGACACCACCAAAAAACCAAAAGGAAATGGCCGCGATCAAACAACCCAAAGTTAGCCCGGAAAGTAAAGTGGTTAAATCCTGGGGCGCAAGGGACTGGGGGGACTGCCCACGGCGAAATAGGTGCTGCACATCATGCCAACCGAGTTGGCCAGCTAATCGGAGGATATGTTGGGGTTCACAAACCGCAGCTAGGGCGAAGAGGGTGATTTGGATGCTGATCAGCAGATTACCTAAAAAGGTACTGAAGGCGATCGCCAGGGCTAAACCCACCCAAGGCAAAGGACTTTGAAATTGACCGGCCTCTTGGACAGCATCAACGCAGATTTGGGGCAGTTGACCAATTCCCTTGAGATATTTTCCGAGGGTGCCCCGAAAGAGGTGGCCCACCAAAATTCCCCCAAAGATCCAAAACAAAGTACCGGGAACCACTTGCGAGGACAAAACTAAAACCGAATTAAGCCAAGGATTTCCCCCGGCCGCAAACCCTTCATTCACACCGACCAATAGAAATGTGTGGAGAAACCAAACGGCCCCGCAGATCAGGATTCCCGTCATCATCTGGCGCGGGAGGGCCTGCAAATAACCTTTGAGGAGCCAACCCAATAACTGACCGAGGGTCTGGGGAGTCCGTTGGATGTGCCGATCAGCAGCAGCCATGGCTATTTCTCCCCTAAATCATGTAAATATTGCGCATCCAGTCGAGTAAGCCCATTGCGGGTTCCGAGCCAGAGGTTGCCGAATTGATCCTGTACCATTGCCTTGACCTCCCGATCCGCCAGGCCATCAGCTTCCGTGAGAGTGAGCCATCGTCCCTGGGGATCTAAGCGAGCTAAACCGTCATATTCCGAACCGAACCACAGCACTCCGGCTTGATCCTGGTAGATGGAGCGGACTTTTTCCCCCGCCAGACCATCTGCTTTTGTCAGCACTTGGGCGATCGCCCAACCCGATGGCGTTAGTTCCAAGCGCGCCGCACCACCACGGTCAAAAAAGCCCATGCCCACCCAGAGATGTCCGGTATCATCACTAAATAGGCTTGTAATGTTATTATGGGCCAGCCCATTGGCCGTCGAAAAAAGTTGGCAGGATTTCTTAATACAGTGGCTTAGACCGCCTATAGGAGCCACCGCTGAGCCAAACCACATTCCCCCCTGGGGATCTTGATGGATGACGTTCACCATCTGATCTGGCAGCCCATCAGCTAGGGTCAAAAAACGCCAGTTGTTTTTTTCTTTGACTGCTGCCCCCTCCCAAGTGCCGACCCACAGTTGTCCCGCCCGATCTACATAGAGCGCATTAACCTGATTCTGAAAAAAAGCCTCGTTGGATTGATAGGTGTGGCACCCCTGGGCATCAACATAATTTAAACCGTTCCCATGGCCAATCCAGAGCACACCATCGGTATCGATTGCTAGGGCACGGACGAATTGCAACGGGCGATCACATTGGAGGGGTTCAACGGTATGAGGCGCAGTGAGGGAAATTTGAAACACCCCTGCCTGACCCCCGGCCCAGAGGGATTCCCCTTGGATGATGAGGGCGGAAATTTCTTGGGGAGGGCGAATAATTTCCCAGCCCTGCCGTTTGGGTTGTCCCTGCCAGGTTTGGAAGAGCGACAAAGCCTCCCAGGTAAATAAGCCCAAGGTGCTCACAATCGCGCCAAAAAGGAGGAATTTCCACAGTTTTAAGCCGTAGGGTTCAGGATATTTCATCGGGCTGTAACTTGCCTCCCTTTAGCCAGAAAATTTGTCCGCTGAGATATTGAGCTTCGGTCAGATCATGGGTGACATAAAGGGCACAGGCGGCAGTCAGATTAAGATATTCACGGATGTAATGGAGCAGAGTCTGTTTAAGGGTGAGATCCAGATTTGTCAAGGGTTCATCAAAAAGGATGTAAGGGGGATGGGGCGCCAAAACCCGCGCTAGGGAAGCCCGTTTTGCTTCACCCCCGGAAAGTTGGTAGGGATAGCGGTGGGCCAAGGGGGCGATCGCCAATCGTTCGAGGAGCTGTTGAATGCGTTGCTTTTTCACTGGAGCTGTGAGGTGGCCCAGACCAAAGGCAATATTTTGGGAGATGGTCATGTGGGGCCAGAGGATCGGCGTTTGAAAGACAAACCCAATGTGCCGTTGGTGGGGGGCGAGGATTTGCGTTGGAGAACTGACCACCTGACCCGCGAGGGAAATGCTGCCTCCATCGGGTTGATCAAGGCCGGCGATCAGGCGTAACAGAGTCGTTTTGCCGCTCCCGGATGGCCCTAAAATCGCCACGGTTTGCCCTGGTTCCACTGTCAGAGCTAAATTATCCAGAATTTTAGTTGTCTGATAGGTTTTACTGAGATTTTCGACTTGGATCATGGCCTATCTCCCCCTCGGTAAATGGTGCCCCAACCCCTTAATCCCCAAGCCATCAGTCCACCAACCCCAAAGGCGATCGCTACCAACACCAGACATAACACCGCCACCGATGTCGCCGCCCCGTAATGCAGATAGTTATAAATCCGGAGCGTGAGGGTGGAATAACCGGGGGGAATTACGATCAAAGTGGCGCCCAATTCACCGACACTGAGGGCAAAGGCCAGACCCGCCGCCGCCAACAACCCCGGTAAGAGCAGCGGTAAACGCAACCAGAGCCAAATCCGCCACCGGGGGCCAGGTTCCAAACAGGTGGCCTCCCATAGGGGTTGGTTCAATTGCTGTAATTGGGCCAGGAGCACCAAACTCGCAAAGGGGGTAAAGCGGGCGAGGTGGGCAAATAGCGGCATCAGGGGGGTGCCATAAATGTCTAAAGGAAGCGGGCGATTCCATAGATCAATCAAACCAATGCCCACTAGGGGGGCGGGTAAAGCCAAGGCCCAAATCACTAGGCCCCAAGTTACTCTCCCCCAACGGTCATTACGGTTGAGAAGCTGGACGATCGCCAAGGCCAGGGGTAAAGTGGCGATCGCCACCATCAGACCCAGGCTAAAGGTAAAGGTCATTTCCCCGGCCGCAGCTTGGATCGGGGTAAACCACTGGGGCTCCTGGGCCGCCACAACCATCAAATTGACGAGGGGCACGAAAATTTGCAGCCAAAAAAGACCTAAAGCAAGGTGTTGGAGCCGGACAAACCACCAAGGCCACCGGGGCGGAATACCCCATAGATCCATTTGGGGTGAGAGTTGTATGGTTTGCTGGAGGGGTAGTTGCAAAATGAAGATTATCCCCCAGGCGATCGCCAAGAGGGGCACCGCCAACAAAAACGCCCGGGCTGGTTCATTGCTGGTACTGTATTCCGCGAAAATTTCCAAGGCATAGGTGCCAATCCCAAACAACGACGGGAGGCTATAGTCCATCAAACTCAACAGAAAAATCAAGCCGAAACTCGCCACAAAACTCGGTAAGGCCAGGGGAATAATAATTTGTCCCAGCACCCGCAGATCCGGCACCAAAAGTCGTGCAGCCTCAATCGCTTCTCGACTGACCGATGCCAAGCCCAACCAGCCCAGCCCCACCGCCAAGGGTAAAAAGGCCATTACCTCTACCCAACCGCAACTCCACCATCCCTGGAGGGGGATTGTCCCTAAACCGAGGCTACGCAAACCCCCATTCAACCCCAGACCCAACGCCGACCAACCGAAGGAATGAATATAGCTCGGGAAAAATAGGAGCGGTAACAAACCCCAGCGCCACCGCCAAGCCCAAGCCGTCTGCCATAGATAACAGGCAATCAGCCCCCCCAGCACCATGCTCACCGTCCCTACGACGATCGCCAATTGCAGACTATTGCCCAACAATTGCCAGCGGCGTCCCGTCGGCACCAGTAGAGATAACCAGGCCCCATTCCCTTGGCCCAGTTCAACGAGCACACTGGCCATTAAACTCAACAGCGGCCCAAAGACCACCACCAGAAACCCCCCCAACCCCAGGGTTGTCCATGGATTTAATCTATGGCGATCACCTTCCATCAGCGAATAAAAATTTCACTCAGGTCTTGTTTTGACGGTTCTAACTGCTCATAAATGGCGTCTAAACCCACCGTCATTCCTTGAATACTTTGTCCTGCTAGACAACCGGACACCGCCGCCCCAGGATATAGCGGTAATTGGCTACCCCCCACGGCCATCAACCGTTGTTCCGTTTCTGGACTGACGAGAAAATCCACCAGTGCTTGCCCCTGGTCAGGATTCGGCCCATCCGCAATTACAGCCACTGTTCCCGTCAAGACAAACGTCCCCATTTCCCCAGGCCCCTGATCCGGAAACACCAGGGCCACCGGTGCCCCCTTTTCCACGGCGCTACAGGCATCATCGGTATCCGTCAAGCCAATGCTCACCTGACCATCGACCACCAGATCCCGCACCACCGAATTTCCATCGACGACCTGGACATTCTTGCGTTGAAGATCAGTAAAAAACGTCCGGGCTGGCTCCGGCCCCCAAACTGCATAGAGGGCTGCTGCATGGGTCGCTGTGGTGCCGAAAAAAGGATAGGCGATCGCCATTTCTGCCCCGGGCCATTGATCATCGGTGAGATCCGTTAAAGATTTGGGTGCCTCATCCAGGGCTAAACGATCCGTATTGATTAGCAGCACCCGGGCCCGTCCCCCCATTCCCGTCCAATAACCCTCGGGATCTCGATATTGGGAAGGCAGAGCCGCAGCAATCGGCGATTCATAGGCCCCTAAAACTCCCTCCCTTTGCAACAGGAGTGTTTGGGCGAATTCTCCACTCCAAAACACATCCGCCTGGGGCCGCTCTTTTTCCCGTAGGAGACGCTGGGCTAAACCTGTCGTTTTTGTCGCCTCCACATCATAGACCGGCAAC
>JAYKIK010000157.1:0-2554 GCA_035284725.1 Synechococcus sp. | reverse complement strand
ATTTCGGTTTCCAGCATTGGCAGGATTTTGATGCAGAGCTTTGGCAAACCCTCCTCAACGAGGCCGAATATGCCACCAAAGACCAGCTGCAACAGCCGATCGCTGGTCAAGACCGAGACGAAAGCATTATTCAACAGGCCTGGACAAACGCTGAAAATTGCGGTGTCGCCGACCACATTCAACTGGCTTGCCGGGAACTGGAACAAGTAGAAGCCCCCGCCGACCGTGGTGTGATTATCTGCAATCCGCCCTACGGCCGTCGCATCGGCTCGGATGAAGACTTAGGGCTCCTTTATAAACGGATTGGGGATATTTTCAAACAGCGCTTTAGGGGATGGACCGGCTATATCCTCACGGGTAATGCAGAATTGGCCAAACAGGTGGGGCTGCGGGCTTCCCGTCGCTTTGTGGTCTATAACGGTGGCCTGGAATGTCGCCTGCTGAAATACGAACTCTACTAGGGTTCTTTTGCTAGGATGAGGGGCAAATCTGCGTCTAAACCGATCGTTTCAATTTTTTATTTTTCCTTAAAACCTTTGGCATGGAGATCCTCTGTACCCGTCCCGGATGTCGTCATCCCCAAAATCGTTTCAGTGATCTCGATGATCTGACCCACCTGAAAACGGCCCAGCAAAAATATTGCACCAGCTGCGGCATGCATTTAATTTTGGGTGGCCGCTACCTTCCCCAGAAACTCCTCGGTCAGGGGGGCTTTGGTACGGCTTTTTTGGCGCGCGATCGCTATACCCCAACGATGCGCCTGTGTGTGGTGAAACAGTTCCAACCGGTTGGTAATTTAGATGATCAACAGTTGGCCCTGGCCCAGGAATTGTTTGAACGGGAAGCCCATGTCCTGGAACGCATCGGCAACCGTCACCCCCAGATTCCGGATCTATTCGCGTTTTTCCCGCTGATTGTGCCCAAACCCCAGGGTCAAGGAACGGATCAATATTTCTATTTGGTGCAGGAATATATCGAGGGAAAGGATTTAGAAAAGGAATTGGCCGAACGGGGTAAGCTGCCGGAACCAGAGGTTAAGGAAATTTTTCTGTCGATGCTGCAGGTGCTGGCCTTTGTCCATGACCAGGGGACAATCCACCGGGATATCAAGCCGTCGAATATTATGCGCCACGTGGATGGGACACTGTTTCTGTTAGATTTTGGCGCTGTCAAAGAAATTGCGGCGGGGGCCGGCGCATCCAGTGCGTCCCAACGCTCCACCGGGATTTATTCCCCCGGTTATGCCCCACCGGAACAGATGCGGGGGGCCCAGGTTTATCCAGCGACGGATTTGTATGCTCTGGCGGTCACCTGCATTGTGCTGCTCACGGGGGAAACGCCGGAAACGTTGTTTGATGGTTATCACAATAAATGGCAGTGGCGAAAATTTGTCCAAAAAATCGAACCGCGCTTTGGGGCCCTTTTGGACTTGCTGCTGGAACCCACTCCAGGCGATCGCCCTAAGTCTGCCCAAGTGGCCCTCAAACTTTTAGATCTACCCACCCCAGGGCCGACTCCACCACCTCCGGTGGCCACCGCTACCCGGGTTCAACAGGCTCCTCCCCCTGCACCATCCCCAAAAAAAACACCGAAACAGGCCCCTCCGCCTCAGGCTGCTCCCACCCCAACGGCTTCTCCGGCCCCCGATTCCGTGGTGCCCCTCTTAGTTGGGGCAGGGTTTACGGGTTTTGAGGGGGTACTGTTGGCGCCGGTGATTACGGGTTTCCTCGCTGGTAATTTGGCAATCGGCGTTTGGGGGGCGGCCATGGGGCTAATCATTTTGGCGATCGCCCGCAGAATCCTTGAACCCAAAGAAATGGTGATTTTAGGGGCCCTCACCCTGGGGGCCGCTTTCTTCCTCGTTAAATCTATGCCTTTTACGACCCTGCTGATCGTTGGTGTGCTGGTTGGCTCTGGTCTCGTGGCGGCGATCGCCCTTTTTACCCTGATTTACCGACTCCTCCAAAAAATCCTTTAAACCTCCCCTGCCTCAATTTTCCCCCGGATTGTTCACCCATAGCGCCATCACAGCGGGCATTACAATAAAGTATTTGAAACGTTGAATAACCCATTAGTTTCCCTATGCTAGAAGCCTACCGTAACCATGCTGCCGAACGTGCCCAACTAGGCATTCCCCCCCTGCCCCTCACTGCGGAACAAACTGCCGAGCTCTGCGAACTCCTGAAAAATCCCCCCGAAGCCGATAAAGAAGAACTCCTGAGTCTGTTGCGCGATCGCATTCCCCCCGGTGTGGATGAGGCTGCCTATGTAAAGGCTGGGTTTTTGACGGCTGTGGCAAAGCAGGAAATTACTTGTCCGCTGATTAGTCCCCAAGGGGCGGTGGATCTGCTCGGCACAATGATCGGCGGTTACAATGTCCAATCCCTCGTGGATTTGCTCAAATCCTCTGATCAAATGATTGCCCATGCGGCGGCGATCGCCCTGAGCAAAACCATTCTCGTATTTGATGCGTTTAACGAGGTTCTCGAACTGTCGAATACTAATCCCCACGCCAAGTTGGCGATCGATGCTTGGGCAGAAGCGGCATGGTTTA
>JAYKIK010000156.1:0-27365 GCA_035284725.1 Synechococcus sp. | reverse complement strand
CGGCGATCGGGCTGACGGTGCAACGGGAAACCTGTGTGCTGTGGGATAAAACCACCGGAAAACCCCTCCATAAAGCCATTGTCTGGCAGGATCGGCGGACGGCTCCCCTCTGTCAAAGCCTCAGTGCAGCGGGGAAAGCAGCGGAAATTTACGACAAAACGGGCTTGGTTTTGGATGCCTATTTCTCTGCCACGAAATTGAATTGGCTCCTGAACTGGGCGAAGGAAAATAGCACCGTTGATCTGGGTAATGTCCTCGCCGGAACCATTGATACATGGGCGTTATGGAACTTGACGGGGGGCAAAGTCCACGCCACGGATCACAGTAATGCCAGCCGGACGATGCTGTTGAATATTAATAGCCGCGATTGGGATAAGGATTTGCTGGAGTTGTTTGACATTCCCGCTGGGATGATGCCGACGGTGCAGTCGAGTTTGGGGGAATTTGGGACAACCGATCCCGCGATTTTTGGGGCAGAAATCCCGATCACAGCTATTTTTGGAGATCAACAGGCGGCTCTCTATGCCCACGGCTGCGATCGCCCCGGTTTGTTGAAATGCACCTATGGCACAGGGGCGTTTTTGGTGGCGCACACGGGCGATAAGATTAAACGCTCCAAACATCAACTGTTAACCACCATTGCCTGCACTCAACCCAGCAGCGATAGGGCAAATCTTGATGTGGGCTATGCCCTCGAAGGCAGTATGTTTACCGCCGGAGCCTGTATCCAATGGTTGCGGGATGGCTTGCAAATTATTGAAACCGCCGCTGAAACCGATGACCTCGCCCAAGCGGTGAATGATAACGGGGGAGCCTATTTTGTCCCTGCTCTGAGCGGATTGGGTGCGCCCCACTGGGATATGAGTGCAAGGGGTGCATTTCTCGGTTTGACCCGTGGCGTGAAAAAGGAACATATGGTGCGGGCTGTCCTTGAGGCGATCGCCTACCAAGCGAAGGAAGTGGTCGAAGCGATTAACCAAGATTCCGGCACACGAATTCAAGAATTAAAAGTCGATGGCGGCGCGTGCAATAACGACTTTCTCATGCAATTCCAAGCCGACGTGTTGGGCATTCCCGTGGAACGTCCCGCCGTCCTCGATGCCACCGCCCAAGGGGCTGCCTTTGCCGCCGGATTAGCCGTTGGTTTTTGGGACGATTACCAAACCCTCGTGCAAAACCGCAAAATCGATCACGTCTTTAAACCCAGCGCCAATGCTGACCAAGCTCAAACCCATTTTCAAACATGGCAAAAAGCCGTCGAACGGGCAAAAAATTGGGTATAAAAACACACAAAATTGGTAGGGATTTGCCATGCTAAATCCCTGCATCAACTGTAAAACCATTGAATTAAAAAAGGGATTTATGACTGTTCCACCGCTCCATGACCAACATTATTCCCTAGATCATGAAGCTTTTCTAAAGACCCTCGCCACCACAGAAAATTTACTGATTATTCAAGATTTAGATGGGGTTTGTATGGGGTTAGTCAAAGACCCCTTAACCCGCAAAATTGATCCCAACTATATCCGTGCCACCCAACAATTTAAACATCACTTTTTTGTCTTAACAAATGGTGAACATGAAGGCAGAAGGGGTGTAAATCGAATTGTCGAGCGAGCTTTTCGGAATATCGATGCAAAAGCGGAAATTAGTTACCTGCCCGGTTTAGCGGCGGGTGGTGTACAGTGGCAAACCGATAACGGCAAAATTTCCCATCCCGGAGTCAGTCAAGCGGAACTTGATTTTCTCGCCACTATCCCAGATTTAATTGGGCAATGTTTAAGACAATTTTTCACTCAATATCCCGATCTTTTTCCGACCAATATCCAACCGGAACTTATCCACGCTTCAGTTTTAGATAATCTCGTTTCGCCGACGGCAAATTTAAATGTCCTCGCGGAATATTTGGGCGATCGCCTCGATATTTACCAAGATCTCCAGCGCACCATTGAAACCCTCATGGATGATTTGCTAACCAAAGCAAGTCAACAGGGGTTAGACAATAGTTTTTTTGTCCATTATGCGCCCAATTTAGGCAGAGATAAAACAGGTAAAGAAATTGTCCGTTTTGCCACAGAAAAAGATTCTGGAACCACCGATTTTCAGTTTATGTTGCGCGGCGCAGTAAAAGAGGCTGGAGTGTTAGTTTTATTAAATTATTACTACTATCAACGTACGGGCAACTATCCCCTCGGAGAAACCTTTAATGCCCGCCAAGCCCCCCAAAACCACGAGGAATTATTGCAACTTATTCAAGAGAATTTTGATCCGCAATTGATGCCGTTAATTGTTGGCGTAGGGGACACCGTCACCAGTCATACAGAAGGAGATCAAGTGAGACGGGGCGGTAGCGATCGCCTATTTTTACAACTGGTGCAAGACATTGGAGAATGGGCAAAGAGCGGTAATTTAGTGGTCTATATTGACAGTTCTCAGGGGGAATTAAAAAACCGGATTCCCTTAAAACTGGGGACAATCAACGGCCAAACCCAAGTGATTGAGGGCATTACTGATCCGGCTGATCCGTTACAAATTAACGTTGCTTTTCCGGAAGGGTTTGAACAATACACAGCTCTTTTTCAACGAGCGGCGACAAACCGAACCAAACAATAGAGGGTCAATTTGAGTCTTGGACAAGCTTACTATAATGGCAGTAGTAGCCCACCGGTGGAAGTTTAGGCAATGGACATGACCCTTCCTTTAGAGTTAAACCTTGAAAATTGCAATTTCAGCGACGAACAATTTTTTCAGCTCTGCCAACAAAATAAAAATTTTCGTTTTGAGCGCAATGCCCAAGGAGATTTAGCGATTATGTCCCCCACCGGCGGCGAAACTAGCAACCGCAATATTGATCTGTCCTATCAACTGCAGGCTTGGAACCGTCGCACAAAGCTTGGTATTGCCTTTGACTCTTCGGGCGGGTTTATTTTGCCCAATGGTGCCATGCGATCGCCTGATGCTGCCTGGATTCCCGTAGCCCGTTGGGAAGCCCTAGAACCGGAAGCAAAGACAAGATTTCTGCCCCTCTGTCCAGATTTTGTTGTCGAGCTACTGTCACCGACGGATTCCCTGGCCCGCACCCAAGCCAAATTACAGGAATTTATCGACAATGGGGCACGCTTGGGTTGGCTGATTAACCGTCAAACACAGCAGGTGGCAGTCTATCGCAGCGGTCAACCCGTAGAGATCCTAGAACAGCCTGAGTTTCTCAATGGTGAAACCGTCTTACCGGAGTTTCAACTGGATTTAAGCACCATTTGGTAAATGTTTACTCCGTCCAAAACCTAGTCCAACTGTCGGCCGGTGAGTTCGACGAAAATATCTTCGAGGTTGGATTCGCGCACCATCATGCTGGTCTTGTCCGGCAAACTGTCGAGGTAATCTTCTGCCTCTTGGAGGGTCGGGAAAAATCTGTATTCCCAGCGATCGCCTTTTTGTTTAACAACTAAACCTCTACCATGTTTCGCCTGAAGTTCTTCAAAGGTACCCTCATCGATTAAACGGCCCGCTTCCATAATGCCAATGCGATCGCACAGGGTTGCTGCTTCCTCCATGTAGTGGGTGGTGAGGAGAATCGTCATGCCGCTTTTGTTGAGGTCGCGGATAATTTCCCAAAGGCGGCGGCGGGTTTGGGGATCGAGGCCCACGGTGGGTTCATCAAGAAAAAGAATTTTGGGTTCATGTAACAAAGCTCGGGCGATTTGGACACGGCGTTTCATCCCCCCCGATAGGGTTTTCACGAGGGCATCATGGCGATCGCTGAGTTCCACATACTCCAGGGCTTGGCGGATGAGGCGTTGGCGCTGGGCCTTAGGGATATGGTGGAGGCGGGCATGGAATTCGAGGTTTTCCCACACGGTGAGATCGACATCCACGCTCATTTGCTGCAGGACAACCCCGATATTACGTTTGGCATGGGCGCGGTTTTGCATCACATCTTCCCCGGCGATGGCGATTTTGCCGCTGGTGGGTTCCGTGAGGGTGATCAGCATCCGGATCGTGGTGGACTTCCCGGCACCATTTGGCCCCAGTAAACCGTACATTTCCCCCGCCTGGATCGCAAAGGAAAGCTCATTCACCACCGGGACTTTACCAAAAACCTTTGTGACTTTATCGAGGGAAACCGCCGTCGCTACCATGAATTTTGTAACTGTTTGTAAAGTTTGCTGTTCCCATTATGCCCTGTCCCGCCATTAGTTTTTACCGTGGGAGGAGTGATCCCGGAATTTTGCCCCCATGCAATCGAAATTTTTTCAGCAGGCTGCCCATCCCCTCATCTTCGGTCACCGGGGGGTGATTACCGATCACCAGGAAAATAGCATGGCCGGTTTCCAAAGGGCGATCGCCTTAGGTTTAGATGGCATTGAATTGGATACTTTTCTCACAAAAGATGGCAAATTAGTGGTTTTCCATGATCTCTACACCAAACGCCTCACGGGGGTCACAGGCAAAATCACCGAAATGACTTGGCCCGAGATTCAAACCCTGCGCATCAAAGATTCCCTCAAAATTGGCAAACAGCTTTATCATTATCCGCGCCCGGAAAAAATTCCCCTCCTCGAGGAGGTTTTACAAGAACTAAGGGGTAAATTACTAATTAATATCGAAATAAAAGCACCCCGGCTCAATCTTCAGCAACGCAGAACAGGCATCGCTGTCGCCCAACTGATCGAACGTCTAAATTTACAACAGGAGGTTTTTGTCACATCCTTTAGTCTCTGGTCTTTGATTTGGCTCAAGGTCACCCAGCGTCCCATCGAAACGGGGATCCTCTACTCACCTCTGGTGGCGAAAAATCCTTTCCTCCAGAAATTCACCGAAAGCCACCTCCTCGAAAAAATCCTCGATGCCAGCTTAGTGAGTCTGAATGTGAATCTCTTCAAACAACAAACGATCCAGCGACTTCACCAAAGTCAATTGGCTGTCGGTGCTTGGACGATTTTCTCTCCCCCTCACAAAAGTACAAATTCCAAAAAGCTGGAGCAGGAGTTGGCACAGATTGATCGCCTTGTTCAACAAAACATCGACTATTTCATCACGGATCACCCCCGTAAGCTCCAAGAACATCTCCGTAACCGGCCCGCTAGCGTTGTAAAACCCCGAATCTAACAACCTTGTCTCACGCTTCTCCCCAAATTTCTGCTTGCCAATGAATAAAAATTAAGATTAATAATCATCAGCCTATCTCCCCGAACTCATTTAATGTCCTTGATCCTCTTGCCCTACATACCGCAACATTTACCAGACACGGTCACGGCCTGGTATGAGGGGGTTTGTCCGGCCACCAAACAACTGTGCCGTTTACCCCGCACTGCCAACGCTGAGGCGATCGCCAAGGGGTTAATGGCTGAGTTACGGACGGATGAGCGCTTTAGTTGGGAAGGGAAAATGTACGGGGTGCTGTTGGTGGAAACCCCAGCGGGAAAACTGGCTTATCTGAAGGCTTTTTCGGGACTACTCCAAGGCCAGAAAGCACTCCCCGGTTGGGTTCCTCCCATGGATGGCGGCGATCGCCTGATTTTAGAAGAACAGGAAATTCTTGCCCAATTGCGGCAAATTCGGCGCGAGATTCACCAGCTCGAAACCCTACCAGAACGGGAAACCTATCAAGCATTGCAACAACAATGGCAAGCAAAAATTACTGCTTTTAACACCGAACGCCTCCAGAAAAAAGAAGAACGCCAGCAAAAACGGGACTTTTACCAAACAAATTTGACGGGAGCAGCGTTAAACCAAGTGCTCGGAGCTTTAGAAGAAGAAAGTCGCCAGGAAAGCAACCACAAACGGGATCTCAAACGGGCCCGGGATCAGGCGATCAATCCCTTACTGGTCAAAATTCAAGCCGCCGATCAGCAACTCCAGATCCTCCGCCAGCGTCGCAAAACCCTTTCCCGTAATCTGCAAAAACGCATGCACCAAGTCTATAGTCTGAAAAATTTTCAGGGGGAATCAAAGGCGATCGCCGATCTTTTGCCGACAGGTTTACCGACGGGAACCGGGGATTGTTGCGCCCCTAAGTTGTTAAATTATGCCGCTAAACAAAACCTTAAACCCCTGGCCTTAGCAGAATTTTGGTGGGGAAAAAATACCTCTGACAAACAAATCGGAAATTTTTATCTTGCCTGCGAAGAACGTTGTCAGCCCATTCTTGGTTTTTTGCTCTCCGGTTTGGGAGGAAAATCTTTTCAAGAAATTTTAACGACCCCAGAAATCCCCCTAGAAATCATCTATGAAGATCATAGTTTAATCGCTATTCATAAGCCTGCGGGTTTACCTTCGATCCCTGGCCGCAGTAGTCACAATTACGATAGTGCTTTTTCCCGCTTACGTCGCGATTTTAAAACAATTTTACTTGTCCATCGTCTCGACCAAGACACTTCTGGCATCCTTCTATTTGCTAAAAATTCCGTCGCCCAACACCATCTCCAGAAACAATTTCGTACCCGCAGAATTCAAAAAGAATATACAGCTTTATTGGAACAGGAAATTCATCGCTCCGCAGGCAAAATCTCTCTCCCCCTCTGGGCAGACCCAGGCGATCGCCCCCGGCAAAAAGTGGACTACCAACGGGGCAAACCCAGCGAAACCCAATTTATTAAACTCGATACCCATCGCCTCAAACTCAAGCCCATCACCGGCCGCACCCACCAACTACGGGTCCACTGCGCCCACCCAGAAGGACTCAACAACCCAATCCTTGGCGATCGCCTCTATGGCACTCATCCCGCCGCCCGTCTACACCTCCAAGCCACGACCTTAGCTTTTACTCACCCCGATACTGGCATCTTTACCCAAATTCATGGCATAACAAAATTCTAAATTTCCTTCATGGTTGTCCATCATTGCTAGAAGTTCTCACCATTTTTCTTTGAATTGTTTCAGATACAAAATTTCTTTGCAAAGTTTTACTAAAAAATCAATAGAATACTTAAAGGTAACATTTCCAGAAACTTCAAACATTATTTAACTACAAGATCAGCTAAACCAGTGAACCAAGACCGAATGTATCCCGACTCTTACCTAAAGCACCAGGGTGACATTTTAATTGTCGATGATGTGCCAGAAAATCTTCAATTACTCTCAGAAATTTTAGTGGATAAAGGCCACGAAGTGCGTCAAGTCATCAATGGTGGTCAAGCTCTCAAGGCTGTTGCTGCCGACCCTCCAGACCTCATCCTTTTAGATATTAAAATGCCTGTCCTCGATGGTTATGCCGTCTGTCGTAAACTCAAAGAAAATCCAGACACCGCTAAAATTCCTATTATTTTTATTAGTGCCCTAAATGATGTCTTTGATAAGGTTAAGGCTTTTTCCTTAGGAGGTGTAGATTTTATCAATAAGCCCTTTGATATGTATGAGGTCTTAATTCGGGTTGAAAATCAACTAAAAATCTTAAGAAATGCCCAAGAACTTGAAGAAAAAAATAAAGAATTAGAGCAAATTAATAAAGACTTAAAATCCTTTAATTACATGGTCTCCCATGACCTCCGTCGCCCCTTAACAAAATTACTGGGATTTTGTGAAATTCTCTCTAGTGAAAATACTATTTCAGATCCAGAAACCTTAGAAATATTAGACATCATTGGTCACTCTGCCCAGGAAATGAATAGTATTATTTCTGATTTAATGCGCCTGGCAGAAATAAAAGAGCGCAAACTGATCCTTGAAAAAATCAATCTCAGTGAGATGGCCACGGAAATTATAGAAATCCTCCGATTAGAAGCTCCTGATCGTCAGGTTGATGTCAGCATCACTCCAGAAATGTATGTAAAAGGCGATCGCCGTTTGCTGCGGATGGCCCTAGAAAACCTGTTAGAAAATGCCTGGAAGTACACCGGCAAGGTCTCCAATGCCCAAATTGAATTTTACCCAGTAGATTCCCAAACATACTGCATCCAAGATAATGGCGCGGGGTTTTCGATGGCCCAGCAGGAGGATTTATTTTTGCCTTTTAAGCGACTGCATAACCAATCTGATTTTGAAGGAACAGGAATTGGCCTAGCGATTGTCAAGCGAATTATTGATGTGCATCGCGGCAAGATTTGGGCAGAGGGTTATTTAAATCAAGGTACAAAATTTTATTTTGATTTAACCCATTAAAGTTTGTGTTTTTACAGTCAACAAAATACTTTATTCCTCAGTAAAATTAGACTTAAGTCTTTCTAAAAAAGCTAAAATTTCAAAGAATTATCACAAGAAGACTAATTTTTACTTGACTTGAAATCGAACAAAAAATCAGGCTCATTTATGGGTACTGCTATTTTTTATGGATTTTAATTTTCTTGTCTACAATGGAGGGAAAGTTGATACTTCTTTGAAGAAAAAACTATGAGTTCTGTTAGCACAAGCACCTACAGCGATCGCCAAATTACGGCCTGGTTACGGGGATTACTGACGATTGCCTGGGCCGATGGTCATTTTGATGCCGAAGAGCAGGAGCTAATCACCCGGCTGACCCAGGATGAACTGGCCCCCCACAGTAGTCTCGGAGATTTGGAAACCATCACCGGGAAAGATTTAGCCACGGAACTGGGGGAAGATCCGGATACCCGCGAAAATTTCCTGCGCACCGCCGTGATGATGGCGATCGCCGATGGGGTTTATTCCCTTGTGGAGGCCGATCAGATCAAAGCTTTTGGGCAAGCTCTGGGGGTCGATCTCAGCGCACTGCATAACCTAGAAGCAACCCTCTATGATCCCGAAAAAATCACCACCGAAGCTCCCCAACCAGAAATCCACCTCGACGCTCTCAAACCCATCCGTAACTGGCTCGATGGGATGAATGTGGCGGATCCCCGGGTGGCCCGTTTTATCTGCAAAATGATTCCGCCCCAATGCCCCTTTGAACGGGATATCAAGCTATTTGGTAAAAAAATTGTCCATATCCCCCCCATGTGCAAGCTCAACCCCCTCTATGAACAGTTGGTGGGGCTCCGGTTCCGTTCCCTGTCCTACCTCGCCGATGATTGTGGTGAAGATATTTCTGAATTTATCTAGGATTCTGAAGGGGTCTAATGGCGATCGCCCAGCGGAGTGCATACTCAGAAAGTTGTAAGCCTATGTAAAAAAAGCTTTCATAGAGGACGTTCTACTCGTTCAGAAAGCACTTTGACCTACAACGCAATCAATCCACGTCAATATTCTCCTTCCCAACCTAGTCCCCGTCCCCGCAACTATTCCCGCCTGACTCTCCTTAGCTATGCCACAGGGCCGGTCTGGATTATCCTCTGTCACCTCGGTATGGCGATCGCCTTTTTTACGGGTCTCAGCTGGGGAGCGGGTCTCTGGATTCTCCTTTGGTACTGGCTCAGAATGCTCGGTACCACCGCTATCTACCACCGTCTCCTCACCCACAAAGCCTACCAAGCTTCTCCTTGGGTGAAATGGATCGGCAGCTTCATTACCGCCTCCGCCGGACAAATGGGCCCCAGTTGGTGGAAAGCCCACCACGAAGATCACCACCGTTTTAGTGATCATTTAGGCGATCCCCATAGTTCCGTGACAGGGTTTTGGTGGTCCCATTATCGCTGGCTGATTTCCCCCAATACTTTCCCAAACCGGCTACCTGCAGACATCGAACGGGATCCAATTTTAAAACTCATCGATCGCTTCCATTTTGTCCCCCTCATTGCCCTGGGGGTCTTATCCTATGGAGTTGGGGGCCTAGAATACCTTGCCGCATTTTTCATCAGCACCACCCTCCTTTTTCATGGGGTTGCCCTCGTAAACTCTGTTTGTCACAAGTGGGGCACACAACCCTTCCAGACCACCGACCACAGCCGCAATAATACTTGGGTTGCCGTGCTCGCCCTTGGGGAAGGCTGGCATAATCTCCACCATGCCTTTGGCTGGTCGGTACGCCACGGGATCACGATCCAAGGCAATCAGGTGAAATATTTACCGGACTTTACCTACAGCTTTATTTGTCTGCTGGAACAGTTGGGACTGGCCTCAAAACCAAAACTACCCACGGAAGCAGAAATTCTTCAGGCGGCTCGACCCCATTAATATCCACGACCACATATCTCACCGCAGATAATCGAAATTCTCCCACCCTGAAGATCTGAATGGATAGCATCTTTTTTGGGGGGGGATTTTTTTGTGGTGTGTCAGCATTTTGTGATAGCAGTAAAAGTCCGGTATTTTCCGGCTTTTTCCGGGGCAGTGTCAGGCTATAATCTGCCTTGATTCATCTATATACGGTATTTAAAAACTATGGGTCGCGCAGAAAAAGTTGTCCTCGCCTATTCCGGTGGTGTTGATACGTCTGTTTGTATTCCCTACCTCATGCAGGAGTGGGGTGTAAAGGAAGTGATTACCCTCGCTGCCGATTTGGGACAGGGTGAGGAACTCGGGCCCATTAAACAAAAAGCATTGGATTCCGGCGCCAGTATTTCCTTAGTAGAAGATGGCCGCGAAGAATTTATTACGGATTACGCCTTTCCCGCAATTAAAGCTAATGCTCTCTACGAGAACCGCTATCCCCTGGCCACGGCCTTAGCCCGTCCCCTGATTGCGAAAATGCTGGTGCGCGCCGCCGAAAAATATGGTGCCGATGCCGTCGCCCACGGTTGTACTGCCAAAGGAAATGACCAAGTCCGTTTTGATCTGGGAATCCTAGCGCAAAATCCCGAAATTAAAGTCCTCGCCCCGGCCCGCGAATGGGGCATGAGCCGTGAGGAAACGATCGCCTATGGTGAAAAATTCGGCATTCCTTCTCCGGTGAAAAAGTCTTCCCCCTTCAGTATCGATAAAAACTTGCTGGGACGCAGTATTGAAGCCGGCCCCCTCGAAGACCCCATGTGTGAACCCCCTGAAGAGGTCTTTGAAATGGTAAAGGCGATCGCCGACACCCCCGACGAACCGGAATATTTAGAAATCGGCTTTGAAAAAGGCGTACCAGTAACGGTCAATGGGGAAGCCCTCGGCCCCGTCGCTTTAATCTCTAAGCTCAATGAAATTGTGGGAAACCATGGTATTGGTCGGATCGATATGATTGAAAACCGTGTTGTCGGTATCAAATCCCGGGAAATTTATGAGTCTCCGGCGATGTGCGTGTTGATCGATGCCCACCGGGATCTCGAAAGTTTAACTTTGACCGCAGACGTAACCCAGTACAAGCGCGGTATGGAGCAGACCTACTCTGAGTTAATTTATCGGGGTCTGTGGTTCTCGCCTCTAAAGCAAGCGGTGGATGCTTTCATTGAGCAAACCCAAGAACGGGTAACAGGGATTGTGCGCCTGAAGCTCCACAAGGGGACTGCTCGGATCGTCGGTCGCCGTTCTGAAAAATCCATCTACACGCCGGATCTGGCCACCTACGGCGCGGATGATAAGTTTAACCACCAGTCCGCAGAAGGCTTTATCTATATCTGGGGCTTACCGACTCGGGTTTGGGCCCAGGCCAATAAATAATTGATACCCCTCTAGAGGAAGACACCCTGCGCCTTCGGCACCTTCCTCAAGGGACCCCCCTCTAACTCCCCTAGAGGGGAGAATTTTTTGGGACTCGCCAACACACCGGCCAAATATTCCCCTCTCGAGAGGGGTTAGAAGAGTATTTAAGCCAGACACCTTTTTGTCTACTCAGATCTTGTACCTTGGCCAGGAAAATGAGAGAAAAAGGCGTGAAAGCTATACATAACAAGTCCCATGAAAATCCCTGCTCACGCCCAAGAGCTAATTGACCAACTTGTAGAGGGGATGCTGAGTCCCTATCAGCGCCAAAGTCTGAAAGCGTTCCTCGAACTCTTCCCCAGGGCCCAAGGCACACCCCAACCAAAACATTCTCCACTCAAGTCCGCCAGCGCCTTAAGTCGCTTCCTCACTGTCTATGGCTGGTCAGGGCGACGATTGATTCGCCAGGTGCGCCAGAGTATTCGTCAAGAACTAAAACGCTATGGGCCTCGAGGTCGGCGGCCTCACCTCCAAGTGATTCCGGATATGACGACCTTAGAAAAGCGAGGTAAGTTCAAAGACTTTCTCTGATCTTGCTACCGTTTTCTCTCTCATCCCAATGGATGAAGTCGAGCTAATGTTATAAGTCAGTAACTCTAACAAGCCATGCCCCAAAAGTAGTACAAAAATATGCGAAATGCTATTTGAAGATATTTTTGGGATGAGTCTCAGTCGTACAATCTACATTCCGTAGCGATGTTCAGGGGGGAAGCAAGCAATAGTAAAGAGTGAGAAGGATAAGTAGTTGAATGATATATCAACGCTCCTCACTAAGATTGGTAATTTGCTGCATTCTATTTAGGAGTACCAGGTGGATACCCTGAGGTACTAACCATCTGAAAATTCAGCGGCGATCGCCTGAAATTTTGCCTGAATGATCATAAACGCATCGACCATATCCGGGTCAAAATGTTGACCACGGCCTGCTTGGATGATCCCAACGGCTTGTTCGTGGGACATGGGTTCTTTGTACACACGGCGACTAATCAGCGCATCATAGACATCGGCGATCGCCATTAAGCGTGCTGAAATCGGAATATCATCCCCAGACAGCCCTTCCGGATAGCCCGTCCCGTCCCATTTTTCCTGGTGGGAATAGGCGATTTCCTTAGCGAGTTTTAGAAATTCCACTTCCATGCCTAATTTTTTTTCGGCTTGTATAATCGCATCTCGACCCAGGGTCGTGTGGGTTTTCATGATCTCGAATTCCTCTGGTGTCAGGCGACCCGGTTTCAAGAGAATGGCATCAGGAATGCCCACTTTACCGATGTCATGGAGGGGAGCAGACTTATAGAGCATATCGATGGTGTGATCCGTTAAAAACCCCTTAAACCGCTCATATTGTTGCAACTGCTGCGCTAACACGCGGACATAATTTTGGGTGCGGCGGATATGATTGCCGGTTTCGTTGTCCCGGGTTTCCGCCAAAGAAGCCATTACCTGAATGGTCACATCTTGGATCGCGATCACTTCTTGGGTGCGCTTGGCCACTTCCTGCTCCAAAAAAGCATTCTTATCCCGAAGAAAATCCGCTGAAGCCTTGAGGGTAAGTTGCGTCTGGACACGGGCCATGAGAATCGGCGGACTGACGGGCTTCGTAATATAGTCAGCAGCTCCCAACTCTAAACCTTTACGTTCATCTTCTATTTCTGACTTGGCCGTGAGAAAGATAACCGGAATGTCGCGGGTTTCTGCATTTTTTTTGAGGTGGGTGCAGACTTCATAGCCATCCATGCCCGGCATCATAATGTCCAACAAAATTAAATCGGGTGCTGGCAGTATTTGGACAATTTTCAGAGCTTTTTCACCGCTATTGGCAATCTTGACTCGATACTGATCTTTTAACAATCCACTCATCAGAGCTAAATTATCGGGAGTGTCATCGACAACTAAAATGGTTGCTTTTGAGTTGGATTTTAAAGGGGCTTGCATCGCTCAGATATGTCTCCTATGGGGCGTTTTGGAAAGTTAATAGACAAAGTAATGTATCGGTAATGGGGCGAATTAATAATTAATGAGGAATTTCAATCTTAAAAATTGATCCTTTAGGTGTGTTATCCGTCACACCAATGGTTCCCCCGTGGGCTTCAACCATCATTTTGCAAAAGGCTAGGCCCAGGCCAATTTGGGGTACACCTTCATGGACGAGACCAATTTCATATTTTTCAAAAATACTATTGCGGAACTGGGGGCTGACCCCTGGCCCTTGGTCGGCGACGGTAATCAGGGCGCTCTGGTTATCAGAATAGGCCACGGCAATGATCACTTCGCTGTTCGTGGGGGAAAATTTGATGGCATTGGCAACGAGGTTGGCGATCGCCCGCTGGAATAAAGTGGCATCCACATTTACCTGGGGATGGGGTGGGGGCGGATATTGGGCTGTGAGCTTAATATTTTTGCGGTTGGGACTTTCCTGGGCTGTGGCAATGACGAAATCGCACAGTTCACAGAGGTCGGCGGGCTGACGGTTTAAGGGGAGGGCATCGGATTCTAATTTTGCTTTGAGGAGCAGATCATTGATTAAGGTTTGGAGTTGTTTTCCGGCCACTTGTACTAAGCTGAGCATTTTTTGTTGGCGTTCTTGGGGTAAATCTGGCATCTCCAGCAGCATCTCTGTCACGGGTAGAATGGTGCCGAGGGGATTACGCAGATCGTGGACAATCATATTCACCATGTCCTCCCGAAACTTCAGTAAACAGTTCAGGTGATCATAGGCGGCCTTTAGATTCAGGTGGGTTTTGACTCGGGCTAACAGAATGGGGGGACTGACGGGCTTGGTGATGTAGTCTATGGCCCCCAATTCAAAGCCATGTTCTTCGTCTTCGATGTCGGTTTTGGCAGTGAGGAAAATCACGGGGATGTGTTCGGTCTGGTTCTCTAACTTGAGGCGACGACAGACTTCATAGCCATCCATTTCCGGCATCATCACATCGAGCAAAATCAGATCCGGCGGGGTATTAGAGGTGGCGATCGCCAAAGCTTGTTCCCCCCGACTGGCAACTTTAACCCGATAGTTATCCTTTAACAGGGCACTAATGAGGGTCAAGGTGTCTGGGGAGTCATCCACAATTAAGATGGTCGGTCGATGTTGTTGATTGATGGTACTGTCCATGGATGAAGTTGAGGGGGCACACAGCACGGGGTCGCCCCACCGAGGACATAAAACCAATCTTGATGTAGGGCTTTTTATGGGCTATTGCTTCACTCTAGCCTAGTTATCCGATGGTTGATCTGTCTGTTTAAAAAAGTTTCGGGCTGTCGTTAAGGCCAGTTGCGCGGCTTCAAAATCGAAATTATTAATCCCAGAGGTGATCGCCCCATAATGTTCCGGGAAAGCTTGGCGTAAAAAGTCGCTGTGTTCCTGTAAAAAATCAGCGGCCTCGGCATCGTCTTCTCCCAACAGTTGAGCAAGCTGATCACAAATCTGGTCTAACTGGACTGGATCAACTAATACGGAAGATATGGGGACTTCCGGCGGGAAATAAGCCTGCAATTGGGCGATGAGATCCGTGAGGCGATCGCCAACGGGGCTGAGATACCCTTGGATTTCGTCGGGGGGTTGCCGTTCCTTGATGGATTTTTCTAACACTGCGGCCTCCCCTTGCAAGGTCTGAGCGCCAATGTTCCCGGAAACCCCTTTGAGAGTATGAGCTAAGCGTTCCGCCAAAGGGTAATCTGCTGCGGCCAACGCCGCCGTGATCTCCGGCAAAAAGGACTGCTGACTACCGATAAACTTACGCAGCATCTTCAGATATAACGACTCCTTACCTAAAACACGCCGTAAACCATCGTCCACGTTCAGATCCGCAATCTGCCTCGGTATCCCCGAGCCGCGAGTTTCAGCCCCAGATGGCTCGGACGGGCTTGAAGTTTCTGCCATTGACGAGGCCGCTGTCGCCGGAATCCATTGGGATAGCTTGTGCCACAGTTCCTCCGGTTCAATGGGTTTGCCGAGATGGTCATTCATCCCCGCTGCGAAACACCGATCGCGATCGCCTTGTAGTACATTGGCCGTCATCGCCACAATCGGCAAGCGATCAAAACGAGGATCCTGACGAATGGCGATCGTCGCCTCAATACCATCCATTTCTGGCATTTGCATATCCATCAGCACCAGAGCATAGTCAGAAGTCTGTACCTTTTCGACCGCAATCCTGCCATTGGCCGCGATGTCCACCTCAAATCCCTCATCGCGCAACAGTTCCGCCGCCACTTCCTGATTGATTTCATTGTCCTCCACCAAGAGGATACGCGCCCCAGAGATCGCCTTTAATTGCTCGTTCACAGGATTTTCAGAGGTATTTGCCAGCGGTTCCCGTTCCTCAGCGACCGGATCCCCTAGAACCCGCGCCAAGCTATCGAAGAGCAACGAAGGACTAACGGGTTTAATCAGTACATCCGCGATCCCTAAAGTTTTTGCTTGAACAAAAAGTTCTTCTCGTCCATAGGCTGTCACAATAAAAATTGAAGGTAAATGCTGCAGCTTCATCTCCTCTAAACGACGGGCCACTTCTAAACCATCCATATTCGGCATCTGCCAATCCACAAAAATAATGTGGTAGGGTTGGGGCGTTAAATCCCTTTCCGTCACCAGGTTCAGTGCTTCCCAACCGGTATTAACCGTATCCACCACGAATTTCATTTGTTCCAGCAAATCCTTCATCACCAGACAGGCATGGTCATTATCATCAACTACCAAAACCCGTTTTCCTTCTAGGTCGTTGCTTAAGACTAAGCGCCGAGGTGAATGATTGCTTTTCCGCAGGCGGACGGTGGCCCAAAAGGTACTCCCCTGGCCATATTCACTTTCAACGCCCACGGTGCCCCCCATCAATTCGGCAATGCGTTTACAAATGGCTAAGCCTAGCCCTGTTCCCCCAAAATTACGGGTCGTGGAGGAATCTGCCTGTTGAAAACTGTTGAAAAGACTACCCAGATGCTCCTGTTTAATGCCAATACCTGTATCCTTTACGGCGAGATAAAGGGTGACATCCTGGTCGTGATATTCCTGGAGCTTCATCACAATCGTAATATCGCCAGACTGGGTAAATTTCACGGCATTGTTGGCATAGTTGATCAGGATTTGGCCTAAACGGAGGGGATCCCCAACGAAGTGGAGCGGCAAATTACGGTCAATGTCAAACAACAGTTCGAGGCCTTTATCGGCCGCCTTTTCACTCATTAAGATTGAAACATTATCCAGAACTTTATCCAGGTCAAAATCAATGCTTTCAATCGGTAATTTCCCGGCTTCAATTTTGGAAAAGTCGAGGATATTGTTAATGACCCCCAGCAAGTGTTGTCCAGAGGTCTGAATTTTGTGGAGGTAGTCCTGTTGGCGGGCTGTTAACTCGGTTTTTAGGGCTAAATGGGTCATGCCAATGACGGCATTCATGGGGGTACGGATTTCGTGACTCATATTGGCCAAGAAATCGGCTTTCATGCGGTTGGCTTCTTCGGCTAATTCCTTGGCTCGCTTCATTTCTGCTTCGGCAGTCTTGATCGGGGTAATGTCCGTGAGCCACCCGAGAATGCCCGCTTGACCTTCATAGGTGGTTGCCAAAAATGTGGCTAAGATATCTCGCTCTTGGCCATCGGAGCCTCTCATTTTATAGACGCGACTGGGGGTACGACCGGTTTGCTCTAATTCGGCAATCATGCGATCGCGGTCACTCAGGTTGACATAAATTTTTTGGGGGCGATCGCCGACTTTGAGATCAACCAGTTCAATAATGTGGGGATTGGCAAATTTCGTCACCCCATCGACGGTAATCGCGACCCCCACCGGGGCCGAGTCCAGGACAGATTGCAGGTGTTCCCGTTGTTGTAAAAGTTCCTGCTGTGCTGCTTTACGGGCACTGATGTCTCGCACAAAGGCGAAGAGGTTAGTCCCCTTTTGATCTAGGGAAGGAAGACTTGTTAAACCCAGTTCAATGGGAAATTCAAACCCGTTACGATGGGTTGCTATCACCTCAAATTCCTGTTGGGGTAAGGGGCAGTTCGGGCCTAATTCATTCCCGGTTTGGATCAGATGCAGGGATTTTTGGATGAGAGTTTCTAAACCGAGGATGGCGATCGGTTGGCCGATGAGTTCTGCTTGGGTGTAACCAAAGATTCCGGCGAGGGCTGCATTCACTAAGATAATCTGACCTTGGGCATCGAGCACGAAGATCCCTTCTGGGGCCTGCTCAATAATTTTTCTGTACCAGGTTTCGGTTCTGGCAAGATTTTTCTGTTGTTGAAGCTGGTTACTGATTTCTCGTAACACTACCAGCAGGGTCATTCCAGTCAAAAGGGCCGTGCTGAGGGCAACGGCGATCGCCACTTCATGGATTTCACGACCCTGGCCGAAAGCTGCTCCTTCGCCGGGAGCACAGAGAAATTGGGTGGCGCGCATGGCGATGTAGTGGATGCCGGAAGTGGCTAAACCCATCACTAACGCGGAACTCCAGAGAGTGGAGCTACGGGAACCGTGAAAAATCTGCGGTACATATACACGGAACCCCAGGGCGATCAAGGACAACACCACGGCGGCCAGTAGGGACAGTAAAAAGAAGGGGAAATGAAAATAAATCGTTCCCTGGAGGGCGATCGCCGTCATACCGGAATAATGTATGGCCCCGACCCCCAACCCAAACCACAAGGATGCCACCACCAGGGTTCGTAAGCTGGGTTGCTGCATATTATTGAGCAAGTTCAGGGTATAAATACTCGCGGCGATCGCCGGCGTCACGGACAGGGCAGTGATCCAAGGGTTATAGCTCGTCAAACAGGGCAATTGAAAGCCCAACATCCCAATAAAATGCATCGCCCAAATGCCGACCCCGAGCACCGTACCACCTAAGCCAATTAAAATACGCCGAAACCAGCGCCCCGCCACAGAGCCCGCCGAATGGGCAATGAATAGACCCATATAAGCCGTAAAAATAGCAATGGCAATGGAGAGGATTACTAATTTAGGGTCATACACACCGTCATAGTCTAGATGGCCTGCCATTAGGGAACTAGCAGGTTGCCAAAACATAATCAATAGGCTTTTCATAATGGTTAAACTGGACTAAAAAATAGCGTGGGCGATCGCTTTATGCTGTCTCTAGGGTTTACTGCTCCGGCGGAATATGCAGAGTACCTTCTATCTATAATGGTCGAGAAATCTTGGGCCTCATTCTTGTATTTTCAAGACTGTCACTACATCTAGGGCTTTTAATTGCTGATAAATAAGAAAATTTGAAATGATTCCAGTAAATATTACGATCAATGTTGTTATCCCATAAATATTTAACCCAATTGTTAGGGGCAAACGATAAAGCTCCGTGTCGTAAGCCTGTACCAATAAAAATAAAAGCAACACCCCTAGGCTCAATCCTAAAGGAATTGCCACCGTTGTTAGTAGGGCTTGCTCTCCCAGGAGAATGATCGCAATCTCAGTTTGGGTAAATCCCATCACCCTTAGGGTGGCTAATTCCCTACTCCTCTCAGAAAGGGCAATTCGTGCCGAGTTATAGACCACACTGAAGGTAATAATGCAGGCAAAAAGAACAATAATCCCTGTCATAATCGCAAGACTTTCACCACTAATGGCCTGAAAACTTTCGAGTAAGGCTTCACGAAAAGATATCTCCTCAATTGCAGGTAGTTGTTTTAACTTTTGATAAAGTTGCCTTTTCACTTGGGGATCAATCAGGGTATAGGCGCCTGAAATAATTTGCCCTTCGCCCATCATTTGATTTAAGGCCTCTAAATTCATGTAGGCAGAGAGACCAATCGGTTCGTCGACTAATCCCATCACCCATGCTTCGGTTTGTTGACGTTTTCCCTCGAGGATCTCTACCCCGAGGTGATCGCCCGGTTGAATCTGTAATATTTCCGCCAGTTTCGTGGTCAAGATGAGGCCCTCCGGTGGTAAAGGGACGGCTTGCAGTTGACGGTTGACCAGTTGTCGCAACTCCCCTTGGGGTTCTAAGCCTGTAATGGCGAGGCGATATTGGTAATGGCCATGGTGTAACCGCGCTGGCACTAAGCGAAAGACCTCTGTTTTGAGGATTCCTGGTAAATGGCGTAGATGGTAACGGCTGCGATAGGGAAGCGGTTGGTTAAAAGTTAAAGTCATATCTTCCCGTTGTACCGCTTGGAACTGGATATTCGTCAGGGTTGTCATGGACGTTTGCAGACCCAATCCCGTTAGCAAAATGGCTGCCGCCACAGCAATCCCAACGATGGATAAACTGGCCCGCAGGGGACGACGTTCGAGATTGCGGAGAATAATTCGTCCGACCGGGGAAAAAAACCGTTGGAGGCCTAACCTTTCGACGATGGTCGTGCGAAAAGTTACAGGACGTTTTGGTCGCATTCCCTCGGCTGGGGGTAACAAAATCGCCTCCCGTACTGCCATTAAGCCACCAATACAGGCAGCGCTACCACTAATGAGCAAGGCAGTGATGATTAGGAAGGGACTAGCCTCGTAACGTAGGAAGGGAAAATGAAAAAAGTCTGCATATAGCTGGGTTAAGCCCTGCCCTAGCCAAAGCCCTAGGGATACTCCCAAGACGGCACCACCACTGAAAACCAGCAACATAAACTTGAGATAATGCCAGCCCACTTGAACATTGCTGTAGCCAAAGGCTTTGAGAACGGCGATTTGTCCCCTCTGGATCGCGATGAGGCGGGAGATTAAAATGTGGAGCAAAAAAGCGGCGATCGCCAAAAAGATTGTGGGCAGGATCGTTGCCGAAACCTCTAAGCTCCGAATTTCATCACTCACAATGCGGTGGGAAAATTGGTCATGGCGACCATAGGCCCCTAAGCCGCCATAGCGTTCGAGGAGATGATCTAACTGGGTAATCACGGCCCTTTCATTGGCCCCAGGGGTTAACTTGAGCACTAGGCTATTAAAAGCACCATCAAGGCCAAAGGCGTTCCCTAAGGCGGTTTCATTGGCCCAAAGGATCCCAAAGCGTTGATCGTCTGGGTAAATATTTCCCCCAGAAACCGCATAGATATATTCGGGACTGAGGGCAATCCCAGTGACCCGTAGGTTTTGCCAACGACCGTTAAGAATGGCCCCAAGGCAATCGCCCACTTGGATCTGATTGGCCTTGGCGAAGGCTTCACTAATGAGCACCTCCTCGGGATGTTGGGGATCGGGAAAGGTGCCTGGACTGCGTAAAAATAGACCATTGAGCATCCCCTCACGCACGGTGGGTAAAGAAATTAAACGGGCAGTGGCCGGCTCTAACAGTCCTGGGACATTCAGGGTGACAGCGGCGACGATCCGGGTTTGCACTTGGTTGACTTCACCGATGGCGGCAATTTGAGTTTGTAGATTTTGCGGTGCCCGCTTGAGCTCCGCAAAAACCTCCCCAAAGCGATAGCTTTCGTAGTAAGCCGTTTGGGTCAGGACTAGGGAATGGTAGGCACTCATCATCATGACAAAACAGGCGATCCCACAGGCCACCACCAAGGCGATCGCCAATAATTGACCCCACTGGGCCCGCAGATCTCGCCATAATTTCCGATCCAACGGTGCAAGCATTTCTACCACTCCAAGACCAAGGGTGATTTTTTGATAGTGTTTGTTTCAAAGGCGATAATTTCCCCACTGCGCATCCGTAAAACCCGATCAGCCATGGCGGCGATGCCCGCATTGTGGGTAATGACAGCGACCGTTGTCCCCAGATCCCGATTGATTTGATCCAATACAGCCAAAACTCGCTTCCCTGTTTGGAAATCTAAGGCCCCTGTGGGTTCATCGCAGAGTAAAACCTCTGGCCGTTTGGCGATCGCCCGGGCAATGGCAACCCGCTGTTGTTCTCCCCCCGACAATTGTGCTGGGAAATGATGCAAACGTTCCTCCAAGCCGACTAGGGCAAGGGCGTCACTAGGTTTCATGCCGTGGGGAACTAACGCCGTGACTAGGGCCACATTTTCTGCTGCCGTCAGACTCGGAATCAAGTTATAAAATTGGAAAACGAAGCCTACATGTTCTCGTCGGTAAAGGGTTAGTTGCGCTTCATTGGCCGTGGTCAGGTTTTGCCCCCGAAAAAAGACTTCGCCGGCACTCGGAAGATCCAGCCCGCCCAAAATATTCAGTAGGGTAGATTTCCCGCTCCCCGAAGCCCCCAACAGCACAACAAATTCCCCCTCATAGATCTCCAAATCAACCTTTTTTAGGGCTTGTACTTCCACATCCCCGATTTGGTAGATTTTTGAAACCTGCTGGATCCAAAAAAGAACAATGGGTTCGTTCATCATTGGCCTGGCCCCCTAGTTCGTCAGGGTTGAGGGTTCTAGCCGAGGTTGCACCCGCCGCCCAGATTGCACCTGCCCGGAGGGATAAAGAATCACTTGATCCTGGTTGGCTAAACCGCCAATAATCTCCGCCTGCTGTTCTGTTTTATGACCAAGGGTCACCGCCACTGCTTCAGCTTTTCCATCCTTCACCTTAAAAACGCACCATGCTTCATCGCAACGAAATAAGGCACTGATAGGTACCTGGAGAATCTCTTCGGCCTGCCAAACCACAATTTGGGTTTCAACGCGGTATTGATCCCCCAGATTAGCGGGTATTTCATCGAGGGCAATCACAACATTAACCCGCTGTTCTTCTACTCCAAGGGCCGAAACCTTTGTAAAAGCCGCTGGTTCAATCCGTTTGACTCGACCGGTTAAAGGGCGATCGCCTCCCCAGTGATCGATTACAACGGGATTACCCTTTTGGATCTGCGTCGCGTCATTAGAGAGCACATCAACCACCACCTCTAGGGTTTGGAGATCCCCCAATTCTAGTAAGGGTTGGCCCGCCTCAAGGTATTGTTGGTTTTCTTGGTGGAGGCGCAGAATTTGACCGGTAATGGGGGCCTTAATGGTGGTACGTTGGGCTTGATCGGTGCGTTTGGCAAGATCCGCTTCTAGGCTGCGAATTTGGGCATCATAAACTTCTAACAAATAATCAGGATCCCGTTGTTCTTCCAGCAGTTCATCCCGCGCGGCGATCGCCTCCTGTAAATTTGCTTTGACCTGATTGATTCTTTGCTTGGCCACCTCTAAATTTTGGGCGATCGCCTCCCGATTCAGCTCAAGGGTTTCCAAGGCCTGTTTGGAAATGGTGCCATTGTCGTAAAGAAATTCCGCCCGTTTTTGCTCCTGTTGCGCCTGGATTAAGCGAGCTCTCAGTTCCGTGGCGATCGCCTGATCCGCAGTAATTTCCGCTTCAATGGCCTTGATTTTGGCAGTGGCTTGGGCCAAGCGCTCCGGTTTAGGCTGCAGGGTTGTAACCCCTGTTTTTTGAGCCTGGAGCACCTCAATATTCGCCAAGATCGAAGATACATCCTCATCAAACGTTAAAGGATCGATTTGGGCAATAATCTGACCCTGACTAACCTGATCGCCCACCTCAAGACTTAGACGGGGTAAATAACCGGCGACGGGGGTAGAGACCAGATATCGATCCGCAAGCTTTGTTGCTCCCTCTTCAATGACCATTACTTTCAAAGGCCCCGGTTGGATCGTGACGACCGTTACAAGGATAGGCTTTGGACGCAGTAATAAGACCAATACCCCAACGACCAAGATTGTCCCCAAACCATATAGCCAAGGTTTGAACGGAATGGATGCAGTGTTCTGGGGTAAGGAAGCGTCTGTAGCCACAACTCAATGAAGCGTATCTGTTCAGTGGGCGATCTACTTCCATGGTAATCATCACCACTGAAACATGACAAAATTCAACAAGATTTATAAATTTTTATTAAACTTTTGATTGATTTTTAATAGTCTTTAAAGAAGAGATATTGAATTGAATTAAACAGTAATTGATCGCTAGTCTTTTTTTACTTTTCTTTCGGACAAGAGAACATCATTTTAATCATCTCGTCGTAAGTTTTTAAGATCCCCCAAAATTTAAATCAGAGCCAAACTCGAAAGCCGATGTCACAAAAAATGTAACCAACGGTAAGTTAATAAAATTCTCCCTTAAGCTGGTAGCACAGATGAAATAAAAACTTTGGCATCCTGAAATCAAAGGTAGGCTTCGTTGTTCAGATTTCCGTTGATGGGATAAAAGGGTCACAATTTAAGGTGTGATGATGCAAAAAAAATTAATCGATCTGTTCGTGATCATCGCTGGGGCGATCGCCTTGGGAAGTTGGGGCTATCTGAGGCAGCTGCCGCCAGTTATCGGCCAAGAGACTTGTCCCAATACCAATGATCAGACCGCCGTCAATGAAACCCGCACCGTAAAATTTGAGCAGTTTGGCATCCAGCTAGAAATTCCCCGTAATTTTCGGACAATGCTCCACAATGATGGCAGTATTTCAATCCTCAAACCGGGGGATTTTAATTTAATTCGCTGCCTTGCCCAGGGGATTCCAGTTACCGGTACCGATGCAATTTATCCCCAGACCCTAAGACGACAACCTAATCCAGAAAATTTATCGCTGCAAGCATTTGCCCGGAAACGTTCCCTCGGTTCCAGCCCAGAAATTAGTCAAGCTTTGATCAATGGCTTTGAGATCGTCTTTGCGGAAATCCAAGGTCAGTTTGATGAGGCCTATGCTTGGTATCAAGTACCGGATGTCCCTGGCATTGTTGAAGTACAGAGCTTGAACAAGGCATCCCTAGTGAGTTTGTTGGAACAGGCGACTCCATTGACAGAAGCTTCTGAACCGTTACTGCTCCCAAACCAGGCCGTAGGAAAAGATCCGCTGATCGTCGCCTTAGCTGCCGCCCAAGCCCTAGGTTACAGTCCAGAAAGTTTTCGCGTCACTATCGATCGCCAAAATGATTTTACTGAAAACCCCCAATACTCTACGGTGACGATCACCCAAGAGGGTTTACTGGATGATTCGGTTTATGGACAACGGTTTTTTATCACTCTGACGAGGGCATCTGATGGTACTTGGACAATAGATGATTTGCAAACGACTTGGCGCTGTCAACGGGGCCGAAACCCTGGGATTTATTCCCCTGAATTATGCCCGTAGCCAAAAGCTTTTGGTTTAATTTGTACGATTTTGATTTACCGATTTTGAGAGCGTAGCACCATGCAGAAATTTTATTATGTCCTCCCTGTCGCAGCCCTCATTGGTAGTGCGATCGCCTCCTCTAGTTTTTTGAGTAGCCGCACCACTGCTAACACTCAGCTACCAGGTGGTAGTTCCCGCTTTAAGGTTGCCCAAGGGGAAATTTCACCGACTCTTGCACCGAAAATCACGCCGCCTATCCCTGTGGCGATCGCCAGCCCCTTAGAAGGCTCTGCCAAGGCAAATATTTTTCAGCAGGTGGTGGCACAACAGAGCCCCCTTGGCCTTTGTGCAGAAACAGAGAATTTAGCTGCTAATTTGGACAGTTCCGATGTGTATCAATGGGGGGAAGATCAATACCTCGTCAGTGTGCAGTGTTTTATGGCTACCTACCAAGGGGCCTACGAATTTGTTTATGTGGATGGCGAAACCTTGACTCACTCGCGCCTTGGCCTAGCGGGCTTTCCTACCTTCGACCCCCAGACAAATCTGCTGAGTAATAGCTATAAATTTAATGGGGCCGGGAGCTGCTTCGAGGAAACTCGCTATTCCTGGGATGGCTATAGTCTCCAATTGGTTTCCGCCACCCTGATTGATGGGATTCCCGATGGTTGTGCAGAGATGGGTGTGCGATCGCCCGCCAAGGATTATCTAATTACCGCCGACAGTGTGGGGCCAGCCCGTTTAGGGATGACTTTTCAGGAATTCCAGGCCCAGCTGCCGGAATCCGCTACCTTAGAAGCAGTGCCTCTGGGCGTAGATTTACCCCAAGGTTGGCGTGTCAACCTTTATGGTGCGGAACAATTTATTGTGGCCTTTGATGATGCTGAAAACGGTGAAAATTTCCCCAGTAATCAGGCAAAACTAACCTGGATTATGGTGAAAAATCCTAGCTATCGTACTACCGCTGGCGTCGGCCCAGGGACACCCCTACCAGAGGCGATCGCCCAATATGGCCCAGCGACCCTCAGCTATAACCAAGAAGCGGAAAGTCGAGAATTTATCCAGTTCGAAAATTCCCTCTTCACCTCTGATAGAAATACCCAAATATTCTTCCGATCTAATCAATGGACAATTAGCGATTACGCTGGTATTTATCCCGATAGTCAAATGAGCTATCACACAACAACCGATTACGCAGACCATGCTGCCATTGGTGCTATCTGGTTGAGCTATTATCCATAACTTCCAAAAAATTCTTCAAATTTGCATCGCTACAATCAAGAATGACAGCTTAATTCGTCGTGTAAAATCAGTTATGGCAGACCAACGAATGGGATTTTGGTCGGTAATGTCCGTAGGCATTGGCGGCATGGTGGGTGGTGGTATTTTTGCAGTCTTGGGGTTATCAGTGCAGTTGGCCCAGGGAGGTGCCCCTGTTGCTTTTATAATCGCCGGATGTATTGCCCTAATTACTACCTATGCTTATGTGCAATTATCGGTGGCGTTCCCAAGTCGGGGTGGTACGGTCACCTTTTTAAATAAAGCGTTCGGCACTGGTTTTTTTACAGGGGGGATGAATCTATTGCTCTGGCTGAGCTATATTGTGATGCTTTCCTTGTATGGATCGGCCTTTGGTAGTTATGGAGCGATATTTTTTCCGGAATCATTGCAACCACTGATGCGCCATATATTAATGAGCGGTGCCATTATCGGAATTACAGGGTTAAATTTGCTCAGTGCAGATCTAATTGGCAAGGCAGAAAGTTGGATTGTTGCTTTTAAAGTGCTGATTTTACTGGTTTTTATCGGACTTGGTATCCAAGGCATTGATATAAAGCATTTAGAACCGCAGGCTTGGGCCGATCCTTTGGCAATTGTGTCGGGTGGCATGATTATTTTTCTGGCCTTCGAGGGGTTTGAGTTAATGGCTAATACGGCGGAGGATGTACGCTATCCAGAACAGACCTTACCCCGGGCTTATTATTGTGCAGTGGGATTTGTGCTGGTGTTGTATGTATTGATCGCGGGGACGACTCTCGGTTCCTTATCAATAGATAAAATTCTTGAGGCGAAGGAATACGCTTTGGCAGCAGCGGCAAAACCATTTATGGGTCATTTAGGCTTTAGTGTGATTGCGATCGCCGCTCTACTATCTACAGCTTCGGCCTTGAATGCAACCCTTTATGGAACGTCACGGTTGAGTTACATGATTGCAAAATCTGGGGAGTTGCCTGCAGTATTAGAAAAAAAGATTTGGAACCAGCCTATCGAGGGATTACTGATTACGAGTGGACTGACTTTGGCGATCGCCAATACTTTTAACATTTCCGGTATCTCAACCATGGGAAGTTCCGGTTTTTTATTGATTTTCGCGGTGGTTAACTTTGCAAATGTAAAACTATATCGTCAAACCAAGAGTTGCCGTTGGATTTCATTTATCGGGGCGATCGCTTGCTTGGCGGCCGTGGTGATATTACTTGCAGAAACAGCCCAAACAGCGCCAACCCATCTATGGGTAGTGGTGATTATGGTAGGCTTAGCCTTTGCGATTGAAGGAATATATCGACTGTTTAGTCAGCGGCAAATTCATCTTCGCCCGGCCCAAACCAATGATGATGGGTGAACGACCTAACGCCGTAATCTTTGATTTGGTGTAGGCTTCCCTCTTCACTGGCAATTGCCGCCAGAACTCCGCAGCTCTTTTGGTTTTACATTGCCTAAGGGCAGGAGTCCTGGTTCCCAAGATCCGAAGCTTTTTCTTGGGACACGGCCCGTTTAGTTTGGTTTTTGTTTAGGGGGAAGTGCTCAAGATGAGGTTATCCTAAGGGGATCTCGAAAAATAGCTTGAAGCGGAGCAAGAATATGAGATCATGGATACCAAAGTATCGCCAAGGCAGTGTCTCAAGATGAGTCAATTAGGATTCTGGGATTGGGAAAAACGACATCAGT
>JAYKIK010000155.1:0-9896 GCA_035284725.1 Synechococcus sp. | reverse complement strand
TCAATTCGCCAGCGCCAACGATACCATTCAATCACTTGTAAAGCTTGCTCTAGACTGACTACCCGATGAGTTGTAAGCAATCGCCAATGAATGGGGTCTTGTCCTACGGGAGGATTGACTTCCTTTGTGTAGCGTGAATCAGGATTGGATTATCCATTGGAATTTCCTGCCTCTCGACTCCTCCATTTTAGTTCACCCTACTTGTGTGTACACAGTAGCCCCCCGGGGGGATCGACGATAAATAACCCATATAGACCTTTGCTCACATGGCGGGTGACCGGGGCAATGTGGCAGTGATAAAGATGTACACCATAGGGAGTCGCCTCAAATTCATATACCGTGGTTTGACCGTGGCGCACTGGCTTGATGCCGTCCATTGCTTCAGGATGCACACCGTGGAAGTGGAGGGTGTGGGAGTGGCCGTCGGCATTGTGAAAAATCACCCGGATGCGATCGCCTACGGTTGCCCGGAGGGTGGGGCCTGGTATGCGTTTATTGATATTCCAACTCACATATTCCAGAGCGGTATTGAGGTGGATAGTGGCACTGTTCGCTTCTAGGTGAAATTCTCGCACCCGTTGGCCGTTTTCATAACTGACCTGACCGTAATCAAAATCCCGCAGGATCTCCATCGGATCGAAGCCATTTTGTTCAATACTTTGGGGGTCGAGAACCGCCGGAGGAATATCCACCTGTCCTTGGGACGCCTTCATACTTGCTTGCCAACCATAGGAGGCGATCGCCCCTGTGCCTAGAGCAAACAATCCACCTTGTAAAATTTGTCGTCGCCGCCAATGACTTGAGCGCTTTTGGTTATCCCAGTCTCCCATCAGCCCGTTATGTTCCTTGAAATATTTATCCCTTCTTACTGTCCTAGGTGCCTATGGTCATTTTCTGAAATCTTTTTTTGCCCCCTAAAGAACACCCGCAACTTCTATCTTTTGCCTAGAACTTTAGGTTCTAAACAGAAAGACTCGCAAAAACCAGAGCCTTCCCTGTCTAAACCGAGGTATTGCCATAGGCTTGTTTTGCACAGCCTTGGCCATCTTGGGTCTGTAGTAGTTGCGCTGCATATTCCAAGCAAGTACCGCAATCCATACCGACTCCCGTTACCGCCGCTAACTCTTTCATCGAGCAATGTTGCTGCTCCATCGCTTGGCGGATTTGCTTTTCAGTAATGCCACGGCAAAGGCAAACGTACATGGTGACCTCAATTTAAAAATGCTTTTTCGGATGCCACCCCCTACTATGCCCTATCCGGAGAACTATTGCAAGATATTCTCATTCTTTTGATTTTATTTTCGCAAAAAAATTAAGTTTCGTGGGTAAAGTCTCGCAGCACTTAAAATTGCTCTAAGCTAGACATATCAAAGCTTTTGTGACACCTTTAAGGGGTGACCATTCGGAGTGAAAGAAGGCGCAATGCAAGGAAAATCCGGCATTAATACTCAGCTCAATGCAGTACTCAAGTCGCAGTTAACTGCGATCAACCAGTTTTTTCTCCACGCGAGAATGGCAAAAAATTGGGGGCTGGGCAAACTGAACGGACAAGAATATAAATATTCCATCACCGCCATGAAGCAGGCCGATCGCCTCATTGAGCGGATTTTGTTTTTGGAAGGCCTACCCAATCTCCAAAGTCTCGGAAAATTAATGATTGGGGAAGATGTGCCGGAGATGTTGGTGAATGAGCTGACCACCGCTGCCACGATGCACACAGAGATTCAGGGAGCAATCCAGTGCTGTGAACAGGAACAGGACTATGTGAGCCGGGATCTACTCATGGAAATCCTCGAGGAAACAGAGGAACAAATCGATTGGTTTGAATCCCAGCAGTGGTTAATCGAGAATTCTGGCCTCGAAAATTATCTACAGGCAATGATGTAAAGCCTGGGCCGGAGTTTTGTCACCGCAACATTTTTTGCTATTTACTTGGAGCACGAAGAAAGTTCAATGAAAGGTAATCCGAAAGTTTTAGAACAACTACACAAGCTTCTCCGCAATGAGCTAGCCGCCCGGGATCAATATTTCACCCATTCGCGGATGTATTTGGATTGGGGGTTAACGAAGCTCTATGAACGCATCAACCATGAGATGCAGGACGAAACGGGCCATGCTTCCCAGTTGATCGAGCGGATTTTGTTCTTGGAAGATACACCGGATCTCTCCCAACAGGATGGCCTGCATATTGGTAAGACGGTGCCGGAAATGCTCCGCAATGATCTCGAGTATGAATACAAGGTGATTGCGGATCTCAAGGGGGCGATCGCCATTTGCGAGACCGAACAAGATTACCAAACCCGGGAGATTCTGCGCCAGATGCTGACGGATACAGAGGAAGACCATGCCCACTGGTTAGAACAACAACTGGGACTGATTGAGAAAATTGGCCTGCAAAATTACTTGCAATCTCAGATGTAGAGCGTCCAACAGAGTTTTCTGTGCAAAAAAGGGGAAGGGGTTTACCATGGTAAACCCCTACTGTTTGATCTTGATTGGTCAGTTTTATATTTATACGGCTGCGGCGATCGCCCCTTTACCGCTGGTGAGGTATTCATAGGTTTGGCGCATCTTCAGACCTACGAGTACCTGGAACAGACCCGTACCATTGTCAGAACCGGGATAGTCCTTGTGCTTCAGGAGTAGTTCGGTCATTTCGCCGTAATATTTGGTGCCAGTTTTGCTGAGGTGGCTTTCGATGTAAATCATTTCTTCGAGGTTGTCAAACTTGCCATCCACTTCCAGGACAGAAACCTCATTGCCGAAGTAATTGTCGGGGCCATAGTACATCTTGATGCCGGGGTAGTTACAGGTGAGCTTCCGGCCACAGGGACGCCAGTTGATGGTGGAGCCTTCGTCAAAGAGATAGGCGGGTTCGAACCCAGCCACACCATCTTTTTGGACCAGACGCACCCGGAGATATTTTCCTTCTTTGTCTTCAACCAGTTCGGTGGGGAGCACCTGAATCACTACATCGGCAAATTCCCGTTGGGGTTCGATGTAGGCGGAGAAATCAGGTTTGCGAGCATTGATGGAAGCGAGGACGTCTTCGTAGGTGTGGCCCCGTTCTGCCATGTCCCGCTGAATTTTCCACTGGATTTTGACTTCGTCGCTGATGTCGAGGTAAACGCTGAAGTCTACCAGTTCGCGCACCCGGGCATCGTAAAGAGGATGGAGACCTTCAATCACAATCACTTTATTGGGTTCGATGCGCTCGGGGGGATCGATCTCGCCGGTTTCGTGGTTGTAGATGGGCTTGTCGATGGCTTTCCCGTTTTTGAGGTCACGGATTTGCTCCGCCATGAGGTCGAAGTTGTTGGCCTTCGGGTTGAGCGCCGTTACCCCAGCTTCTTTGCGGCCTTTACGGTCAAGGCTGTGGTAGTCATCGAGGCAAATTACTGTCATGAATTCTTCGCCGAACAGATCGGTAAGCCGGCGTAAAAAGGTAGATTTGCCGCAACCGGAGTCCCCGGCGACACCAATAATAACTACACGGTCTGTCTGACTGGTCATAAATTTCCTCTGGATCTGCAAATTTTCTGTTTTAAACTCATCCGTTATCTATGGCGGGAACCTGTGACGGATTGGTTTACTCGCGAGGCTCAGGCGGGTAATTAACCTTAAGTTTGGCCACACTGTCACCCCGAAGGCGATCGCCTAGATAAACTCGGTACGAAATAAGGCTTTTGTTAATTTCGCCGCTTATTATACAACGGCACTAACATTTAACCATGTGCTCCCCCCGGAAGCGAGCAAATGTAGCGTTTGTTTGCCATTCATGGGGAAACGCAAATTTTCTTTAATGGCCGTTAAAATCCCAAAAACCAAACACTGCGGCAGTTAATTCGGATACAGATGACTCAAAAAAGCAAAAAAACCACCCCATAGGGCAGTTTAGGTGGTTCTTCTTAAGGATGGGCGTTACTGGATTTGAACCAGTGGCATCCTGCTTGTAAGGCAGGCGCTCTACCGCTGAGCTAAACGCCCTTAAGCCTTAACAAATATAACAGGGGATTTTTGAAAGCGCAAGAGGGTAATGAAAACTTTTTGGGGAGATCTTTAAATACCATAGATACCGTTTGCCCTTAACGGCGCCAGCGGGCTTTGGGACTGTCTTGGTTTCTTTTTGGATTTTTACTGGGCCTGCGGGATTTGTCTTTGGGGTTAAGGCCCAGGGCTTTTTGGTAGATGCGTTCGTTTTCTTGGACGGAGGTTTGCAGATCAACCATGGGTTTCGGGTAGGTTTGCTCCAGGATGATTTGGCGATCGCCTAATTCTTTTACCGGTAAACGCCAGGGTTGATGGATCTGTTCTCCGGGAAGGTTCGCCAGTTCCGGCAGCCAATAACGCACATAGTCCCCCTGGGGGTCGTAATCCTTGGCCTGTTTGGGGATGTTGAAATAGCGGAAACCCCGGGCATCATTCCCTACGCCGGCGGTGTAGTTCCAGTTGCCCCAGTTGCTGCACACATCGTAGTCAATCAATTGGGATTCAAACCAAGCGGCTCCCCAACGCCAATCAATGCCCAGGTTTTTCGTCAGGAAACTGCCGACATTTTGTCGCCCCCGGTTGGACATAAAGCCCGTGTGTAGAAGTTCGCGCATATTGGCATCCACAAAAGGGATCCCCGTTTGCCCCGTCCGCCACAACTCAAAAGCTTCATAATCTTGTTTCCAGGGAATTTTTGCCCCCTGTAGCCCTTCCGGTTGGAAAATTTGGTTGCCATGCTTAGCGCAGATCCAACGGAAATAGTCTCGCCACAGCAGCTCAAAAATTAGCCAGTAAGTGGAATTATTGGCGATCCGCTGCTGTTCGTATTCTGCGACTTGGGCCGCGATGTAACGGGCCGAGAGACAACCCAGAGCCAGCCACGGGGAAAACTTCGAGGAATAGTCTGCCCCTAATAATCCGTTGCGGGTTTCTTTGTAAGTCTTGAGGCGATCGCCTGCCCAAAAATAATCCTGGAGCCGTTGTAAACCAGCGGTTTCACCCCCTTTGAATGGTAGAACACCCCGGGGGGCAGCGGTCAGTGCGGTTAAACCTAGATCCTGGAGGCTGGGAATCTCGCCCGGATCAAGGGTTCCTGGGAGGGGCGGCAGTTGGGTTGGTGCGGGTACCGGAGAGGCGATCGCCCCATACTTTTCTACATCTTTACGGAATTGGGTAAAGACCTCTGGCACTTGGTCAATTCCAAAGGGAAGGTCAGCGGGATCGTGGAGGGTGGTTCCCCAAAAGGTTTTGACCTGAATCCCCTGTTGCTCTAGGGCTTGGCGGAGTTTCTTTTCGACTCGAGTTTCCTCCTCGGTCACTTCCCGGTGCCAATAAACGGCGTCAATTTCCCACTGGACACAGAGATCGGGAATGAGTTTTTCGGGTTTGCCTTGGCTAACAATTAGATCACTACCCTTGCCCCGGAGGTTATGCCGTAGATCTATCACTGCTTCCCGCAGAAACTGACCCCGAAAAGCACCCATTTTTGGGAAATCTAGCAAGGTTCTTCCAAATTCCCGGGGATCAAAACAATAGAACGGGAAAATTTCCGCCCGTTGTTGCTGGGCTTGGTGGAGGGGTTGGTGGTCGTGGAGACGGAGGTCACGGCGGTACCAAAGAAGAATTTTTGCAGAAGCCATAGATGCAGCCGTAGATGGGGGCAAAGGACAAAACCCGCATAGTATAACGAAAGTCCCCTTGGCCTTGGTACCCAAAAGGCGATCGCCCTAGCATCTTGACTGATTTCTAGAGAAATTCTATACATCCAGCCATGTCTCGTTCCTTGAGGGGATACACTAATAGAGCACATGGGTTAAACTAATGTGCCGACTAGCTTTGATGCTGGCTGCTCACTTCTATTTGCCTTTTGTACCGCCCCTATGAGTCCCCGTAAACTAACCGACCAGGATAAAGAAGAACTCCTCGTTGCCTACCGTGAGACGGCGGAAACGACTTCTACATTGGCGGCCCGCTATGGTGTGAGCAGTTCAACCGTGAGTCGCTTCCTCAAGAGTCGCCTGAGCCCCGCGGAATACGAAGAACTCATCCAGCAAAAACGTTTGGGCCGAGGGAGTACCGCAGGTCGTGGGGAGAAAAGTGCGCCTGAGTCTCCTGAGCCGACCCCAAAACGGATTGAAAAACCAAAGCTAGTGAAGCGAAAAACCGAACCAGCATTGTCCCCGGAGCCGGAAGCTGCTCCCCAGGAAAGTTCTCCGTCTCCTGGACGCCGCCGTATCCGTCGCAAAGCCAGTGTCCCAGAACCTTCCCCCGCCTTAGCCATCGACGAAACACCGACCCTCACGGATGAAATGCTCTTAGAGGGATTTGCCGATGAATTTGACGAAACAGAATATGATTTCCCTCCCTCTTTAGATGAACTAGAAGATCTAGAAGCGTTGACTGACGATGAAGAAGAATTCGATGATGATCTCGACTTTGAGGATGAGGATCCCAGGGATAGCTTTGAGGCCGTGGAGGTCAACCCGAATCTTTTGGCCCTAGCCCAGGAAATTCAATTAGGTGATCGCCAGCAGGCCCTCAAGGAATTATTGGGTGATGATGGTGAATTTGATGAAGACGAAGACGAGGATGATGAATTTGACGAGGACGAGGATGATGAAGACCTAGATCTCACGCCAGTTTCCCCCTCAGAAACCGTAGAAATTTTGCCCCTTGAGGCTGCTCAGTTTCCCCGCACTTGCTACATTGTCACCGATCGGATGTCAGAGTTGATTGCGCGGCCCCTGCAGGAATTCCAGGATCTAGGACACATCCCCGACACGGAAATATCCCAGAAAACCCTACCTGTTTTTGACAATCATCGGGTTGCCAAGCGCTTTATCCGGGGCCGCACCCAAAAAATCATTAAAGTTCCCAACGGCGAAATCTTTTTTAAGACCAGTGGTTGCCTCGCTGCGAAGGGCATCACCCGTTTACTCCTGGATGGCAAAATCTATCAACTTTCTTGAATGAGCGTTGCAAAACCGTGAAAAATCAGATTTGGGTCATGAACAACGCCGGGTAAGTTTTGGGCAATCCAATGACCATCCCCCCCAGTGCTAATAATGGGACTATGGGGAAACCGTTGTTGCCAAGCCGCGATAAAATCCTGGATTCCCGCCAGCAGGGTATAGGTAATGCCACTGGTGATCGCCTCTGGGGTCTCATGGGCCCATCGCTGGGGTAGTTGTGCTGGTAATCGAACTTCTGGTAGCGCCGCTGTGTACTGGGCAAGGCTGGTGAACTGTAGCTGTAAACCCGGGAGAATGGCACCTCCTGCCCACGCTAAAGAGCCATCAACCCCTGAAAAAGTGAGAGCCGTTCCCCCATCAATAACCAGGCAGGGATAGCCATAGACTTGGCTGGCTCCCCAGACGGCAAGGGCCCGGTCGATGCCCAATTGAGGATAGATGTTTTTGAGGGGGATATCCGCCAGGGTCATGGGTTTAGCCTGGGGCAATTGGCTCTGAATCCAGGTCGTTTGCGACGGAACCACGGAGGCAACACAGATCAAGTTAGTGACTTCATCCGGTATCACGCTGTGGGGGGTATGGCGAATGCCTTCCAGGAGCGAACCTTGAAATTGTCCCCAGTGGAGTCGGGAATTGCCAATCATCAAAGCCCACCAGTACGCCATAAACCTAGTTGGGAAACTCCGTCGGCTGAACCGTAAGGTGCTGCATTGTCCCCTGGCGTTTGAGCTGGATGGTGAGCTCAGTGCCAATGGTGCTTTGTTCGACGGCATCCTGGACATCAAAGGCCGTAAGCACTGGTTGATTATCCACCTGGGTCAGGATATCTCCCACTTGAATATTGGCGATCGCCGCTGGGGAGTTAGGGGCTACCTCAGTCACTAAAACCCCTGTTTCCTGTTGGAGCTGAAGGTCTGCTGCCAAATCTGGGAAATCTGCCTGCAAACGACTTTTTCCCTCACCATCTAGGGTCAACATTCGAATGCCGAGATAGGGGTGAGTTGCCTTGCCCTCTGTAAATAACTGTTGGGCGATGCGCCGGGCTGTCTCGATAGGGATTGCGAACCCCAAACCCTGGCCATCGGCTCGAATTGCCGTATTTAAACCAATCACTTCCCCCCGCACGTTTAATAGGGGGCCACCGGAATTGCCGGGGTTAATCGCCGCATCGGTTTGGATAAATCGTACCCGTTTATCGGGGATACCCACCTGGGCACTGGGTCGGTCAAGGGCACTGATAATCCCGACGGTGACGCTGTTATCAAATCCTAAGGGATTTCCAATGGCGATCGCCCATTCGCCGGGGGTCAAACTAGCGGCACTTCCTAACTTGGCGGTGGGTAAGCCGGTCGCCTCAATTTTAATCACAGCAATATCCGTCAGTTCATCCACCCCCATCACCTTGCCCTCAAAGACCTGACCATCCTTGAGGGTGACTTTTACCTGGGTACTATCACCGACCACATGGGCATTGGTCACCAGTTGGCCATCATGACTGAGAATAAAGCCCGAACCTGTTCCCGAACTTTGGCGATCGCCCCCGGGGGAAGGATCGCCCTCATCAAATGGAAAAAAGCGCTTAAACAACGTTCCAGAGGGTTTTCCCGCAGATACTTCCAAGGCATCAATCCGCACTACCGCTGGGCCAACACTTTGCACCGCCTGGGCAATGAAATTCACAGAGTCTTGTTCTAGGGGCAGATTGTTTAAGGGTGGTGCATAGGGACGGGAGTCCTGATAGGTTTGCAAAGACTCATTTAACTGCCGTTGTACCCAGTAGGCATGGCCGAGGAAGCCGAGGCTACCCCCAAGCACAAGGAAAGTCGTGTAGATACTCCACTGACGAAACGGTTGATTTAACATGGGTGTGAGGGGACTGGAGGAGTAAAAGTAGAGTTACCTTCGTCGATAAAATTATGACAAAGATCCTGCCTGATACCTTAACTTTAATCACCCCAGCCCATATCTTTTGTTAGTTACGGTCAGTTTTAAAAAAACTTTTCTCTGGCAGCCTACTCAACTTGCATCAAAGCGCGTTTCTTGTCCTAGCAGAACGCTGAACCAATACTCAACAAAAAAACCAGTGCAATGGTGCCCTGGCAAGAAAAGCCCCACAGAAAAACGTAGGATTTACTACTGAGCCGTCCGTTGGTAGACCCGGATGGAGGTGCTACTAAAGTTCTGGGGTTCTCCATAGCGCCCATCATCATGGTTGGCCTGGATATCCGTTTGGACAATGCGCAGTTGCTGAACCTGGATGCGAGCCGGTTGTTGACTGAGATCTAGGGATGGTATCGGCAGGGTGAGATGTTTGGGTAGGCAGACGCGAATTTGAGGATAAAGTTCCTGGGAACGCAAGGCCCACCCCTCTGGACAGCCGATTGGTTCCGTGGGCGTGGCGATCGCCCCTGGGGTACCGGATAAAAAAGTCACCAAGCCCAAAAGTAGCCCATCCAGTAAACGGGCTCCAATGCTTTGAATTGATTTCATGGTTTTGCTCCGTTGCAAAGGAGATGCATGGAGATTAGAGACTAACCTCCACGGGGTTGTAGTGGCGGCCCCCCAGAACCTATGCAGTTCGTTCTCTAAGGCAGTCAGAGCGCTACCGAATTTGTCCTGGGCTGTCGGTGAAAATTTTGTCTTTTGTGCAATCTAAAAGGCTTCTGGGAAAAGCTCACTATACTAATGGTGCAGATTTTCGGGCGGCGGGAAAATCCTGAAAAGTGCCCCCAATGCTGTTGTGATTGTTTGAAATAAAGTATTACTGAGGGAGAAGCTGTGATGTTCCAGGTTTTGCGTCGTTATCTGAGCTCGACTTTATCCATTCAGGCAGCATAACAAAGTAGATGCGACCAGGTATGGAATAACTGGGCCGGAATTTTTACCACATGGGTCTCGTCGGCAGATGTCTGAAAAGTCTGAAATTGCCATAAT
>JAYKIK010000154.1:0-10718 GCA_035284725.1 Synechococcus sp. | reverse complement strand
AACAGGAACAGGAACAGGCGCGGCAACTGCGCCAACTCAGCCGCAAGGTTTGGTTTGCCGGGGCTTTAAGCATTGTTTTAGTGGTGGGGAGTCTACCAATGATGTTGGGCGTCAACATTCCGGGGATTTCCCATTGGTGGCATAACCCCTGGTTGCAGTGGGCCTTAACGACGCCGATTATGATTTGGCCAGGCCAGGGCTTTTTTACAGGGGCGTGGAAAAGTCTCAAAAATCGCACCGCTGACATGAATACCCTGGTGGCCCTGGGGACGGGGGTGGCCTATGGTTATTCGGTGCTGGCGACGGTGTTTGCGGCCCAATTCCAGGCTTGGGGTTTGACGGGGGATGTGTATTTTGAAAGTGCGGCGGTCATTATTACCTTGATCCTCTTGGGGCGCTTTTTAGAACGACGGGCCAGGGGGAAAACGGCGGCGGCAATTCGTGAACTTATGGGCCTCCAGGTGAAAACGGCGCGGGTGCTGCGGGGCGAAACTACCGTTGATATTCCCGTAGAAGAAGTGCAGGTAGGCGATCGCCTTTTAATCCGACCGGGGGAAAAAATTCCGGTGGATGGCGAAATTTTAGAAGGGGATTCCACCTTGGATGAAGCTTTGGTGACGGGGGAATCGTTGCCCGTGGAAAAAACCGTTGGCGATCACATCATTGGTTCCACTTTAAACAAAACGGGCCGCTTAATCCTGAAAGCTACCCATGTGGGGGAAGATACGGTCTTGGCGCAGATTATTCGTCTTGTCCAGGAAGCCCAGGGCAGTAAAGCGCCGATCCAAAAGTTAGCGGATCAGGTCACGGCCTGGTTTGTGCCCGCAGTGCTGGTGATTGCGCTGGTTACTTTTAGTATTTGGGCGATCGCCGGTAATCTTTCCCTGGCGATCAGGACTTTAGTGAGCGTTTTAATTATTGCTTGTCCCTGCGCCCTGGGTTTAGCGACGCCCACCTCGATCATGGTCGGTACGGGGGTTGGTGCCCAGCATGGCATTTTGATTAAAAACGCCCAAAGCCTCGAACTCGCCGCCCACCTCAGCACCATTGTTCTTGATAAAACTGGCACCCTTACCCAGGGGAAACCCAGTGTCACCAACTGCCACAGCCTAATCGACGAAGCGCAACTATGGTCTTGGGTTGCCAGCGTGGAACAATCTTCGGAACATCCCTTGGGAGAAGCGATCTTTCAGCACGCCCAGGCGAAAAATGTGCCCCTCGTTTCCCTCGAAAATTTTCAATCCCAAACGGGGCAAGGGGTGCAGGCCACAATTCAGCAGCAAAATATCTACATTGGTACGGCCCAGTGGTTAACGGATCTCGGCATTGACACAGAACAATTACAGGCCCAGGCCACAGCCTGGCAAAACGAAGGGAAAACGGTAATTTGGGTCGCCATTGACCAGCACCTCGCGGGCCTGATTGCTCTGGCTGACCAGCTTAAACCCACTAGCCCCAACGTCGTCAAACAGTTGCAAAAACTGGGTCTGAAGGTTGTTCTGCTCACCGGAGATAATCCCCGCACCGCCGAGACGATCGCCAAACAGGTGGGCATTGATCAGGTGCAAGCAGAAGTGCGCCCCGACCAAAAGGCCGCTGTGGTGCAACAATTCCAAAGTCAGCGGGAAGTAGTCGCCATGGTGGGGGATGGTATTAACGACGCTCCAGCCCTGGCCCAAGCGGATTTAGGGATTGCCATTGGCACGGGTACTGATGTGGCGATCGCCGCCAGTGACCTCACCCTCATTTCTGGGGATTTGGCAGGGATTTTAACGGCCATCAAACTGAGCCGCGCCACCCTCCGCAATATCAAACAAAATCTCTTTTTCGCCTTCTTCTACAATGTCGCCAGCATTCCCATTGCTGCGGGGATTCTCAGTGCTTGGGGGATTTTCCTGAACCCGATGATCGCCGGGGCAGCCATGGCCTTTAGTTCCGTTTCGGTGGTAACGAATGCTCTACGTTTGAAAAAAGTTAGCCAACGGCTTTAAGGTTCCCTAGAGCGTGTCATCAAATAGACCTGAAAGCAAGCGAGGTCTTAGGATACAACAAGAATAAGTGGGCGAGTGGTGTTGGGCGAGAATGAGGCGGACAGGAATTAACCCAATGAGCAAGACAAGGATCGTGATGGTAAAGATTACCCACAGTTTGCGGTAGATTTTGGGGCGCAAAGGCATTAAATTTGGGCTGATAGAGATGGTCAGCAGGCCGCTCTAGTCTAGCTTTTGTGAGGATTGAGTTGTCATAGATAGGTCAAACAGTTCGGCTTCGATGAGGCGGAGGCTCAGCAGGGTTTCGGCAAAGGCACGCTGAAAGGCATAGTACCAACCGTGCCAACCGTCGAAAACGCCACCTTTAAGAATAAGGCAATAGAAAAAGATAATGGTGGGCGCAAGAATTTTTCGCTTACGAATGCGATCGCCCCAACTGAGATCTTGGTTAGGGGTTTCCCTCAGTTTCTTGGCTTCAATGATCATGTAGCGATCCTGGGCCCAGAGCCAACGGCTGAGAGATTTGCGATCATCGTGATAAATATGTCCAGATAGTGAGGTTGTTTCTCCTGCTATCTGTACACGATGAGCATGGCCATCTTCTTGATAAGTGGCTATCTGTACACGATACAGAACGGTTCGTTGGGGCAGCAATGTTCCTCGTAAGGGCTTGCCAAAGACGCAGTATTTAAATGGAACGCTATAGCCATTGATTGTTGGATTGTCTTGCAGTGTTTTGAGTTGCTGAATCAAGTCATTGCTTAAAACATAATCTGCATCTAGGGATAAAACCCATTCTGTATGAACTTGAGTCAGACCGAAATTACATTGGTCAGCAAAGGATAGAAATTTTCGCTGAATCACTTCAATTTGGGAATAGTGTTTCAGAATATCAAGGGTAGCATCTGTACTGAAGCTATCAATGACGACGATGCGACTGGCCCACTGGAGCTGTTGCAGAGTGCGCTCGATATTTGGGGCTTCGTTATAGGTGAGAATGAGTGGTGTGATTAACTCAATCATAAAAATGAGGTAGAGGTTGGTTCTGGATAATGGCGTTGTATATCTCGACTAAATTACTGGCAATGTTGTCCCAGGTGTAGTTTTCAAAAATAAACTGCCGCGCGCGATCGCCTTTTTCTTTGGTGACTTCAGGCTGAAGCAAGCAAGTGCGGATTGCCGTGGCGATCGCTGCCTCATCCATCTCTGGCACAACCCCAAGATCCTGTCGTTTAAAGACTGCCGAGAGGGCAACGCCAGGTGTGACGACACAGGGCAGTCCTGCCGCAAGGGCTTCTAGGACAGCAATACCAAAGTTTTCAGAGTAGGAAGTGAGAGTAAATAGATCAGAACCTTGCAGGAGTAAAGCTTTTTTTTCTCCTTCGATAAAGCCCAATATCCGGGTGCGATCGCCGATTCTCGATTGTTGAAGACAAGCATGAATTTCATTTTCGTAATTAGGATCACCACTGCCCGCGATCACGAAGGTAAATCGTTGATCTACCAGTCGAGCTAAAGCTTGAGTTAATATTTCTAAGCCCTTCTTGGGATGAATCCGAGACATAAATAAAATAATCGGTTCATCATCAGGTAAATGCAGCCATTGGCGAAGCTGAAGGGGAGCAGAGGCAATCTTCGGGACAATCGTTAAACCATGGGGAATAATAACCCCTGGTGCTTTTAGCCCTAATCTTTGAGCTTCAGCATATTCAGCCTTAGTTGTGAAGTGAATCGCCTTAGCCTGATTGAGATTTGCTTGTTCGATGAGCCTTAAATAAAGCTGCTTTTTACGCTGACTCTGTTGCAGTGACCATTGGCAAAGTTGCCCAAGGGGACGGATGATGTAAGGCACGTTTTTCAGGCGGGCGATCGCCATCGCAGCGGTCGATGTATAGGAAAAGATGGCATGGACATGAAGCAGGTCATACTGATCAATGTTTTGCCAAAGCCAACGGGTAAAGGAGGCAGAAAAGGCGAATTCCCGAATCGCACTCATCTTAGGAGAAAATCTCGCAAAAAATCTGACAGAAACCCCTTGATATTTTTGTAATTCCGTTAACGGCACATCTAGCAATGTTTCTCCGTTATCGTTGGTGGTGGCAATTGTGACTTCACAATTTGCATTCTGGAGGCTTTTGACCATCTCAATCACTGCCTTACTTGGCCCACCTCTCACAGCGGCGATCGAGGGAATAATGTGTAAAACCTTCATCCTTTTAACGTCGGAGAACTTGCCGGGTTTGTAGTTTTTTTTGTGACCACGAGACTTATTCCCCATATTCCTGGAGGAAGCTGAGGAAATCGGCTAGGGCTGCTTCGGTTTCTCGGCTAGGGGCAAGTTGATGCCGTGTCTGGAGAATAAAGCCTCGATTTTGGATTCGAGCACGGCCAGCCGCTCGTTCTCTTTCTTCAGCTGCTCTGTTTCTTTCTTGGTTTGCAAGATCATCGCGTCGAGTTTCGCGATCGCTTGTTCGTCTTCTTTCATCTTCTGCTCGTAGTCTTTCATCTTCTGCTTGTGTGCGGCTTCGATTTCCAGCGTGCCACTCAAGGCCGAGATTAACCAGGAGAGCCGCTGTCCCCAACGCGAACGCCAGGAAACTCCATTGCAGGATGGTGAGGGGGAGGAGTTGGATTGGGGTGGTGTCGGTGTCGGCATAGAACCTCAGGAGGGCAGCAACGGCATAGAGAAAGGTGGTGAGGGTACGGGGCAGCAGCGCCAGGAAGCCTACCATGGTTTTATTGTAGCTTGATCTGTTTTTTTGCTTGTTTAAGACTCCGAGGTGCTATCGGAGTGACATTTTAAATTTTTATCAATTGCTGTATTAAGTAATACAGAGCATCTTTATGAACAAATCTGCTGCCACCAATGTTGAAGGATGATTAGACTCCAGCGCCGGTACCAGGGGGTGAGCGGAATATTATGGAACTGTCTAGCAGACTTCGCCAAATCTTTCCATTCGTTTTGCATCCATTGCTCATAGGGAAAGAAAAAACCACGTTTCGGGCGATTAGTCACAAATTCGGGAATATTGCCAACGGACTGAATTAATAGTTGTTTGCCTGGTAGCAACCTTTGATTGCTAGGGACTTGCGTCAATGTCTCGACCAAAATTCGATCCACCAATGGTACTCGTAATTCCAAGCCCCATGCCATACTCATGACATCACTGTCCCGTAGTAGTTGGTTCCGCATATACCGACTTAATTCCAAAATACTAATTTGATCTGCAAGGGTGGGGGAATCTGACCGTTGTACCTCGAAAACCTGACGTGGAGGGAATTCCGCACCAGGCAAATACACTTGTAAAATTTGACAGGCCTCAGCGTGGGAAAAGAGGCCACGAAAACTGTGATAGGCAGCAAACAGAGTCGGATCTTGCCGTAAAAAATCACCTATACGGCGCAGTTTTGCCGATGGACCCCACGTTTCAAGGCTTTTTCCCAAAGCATAGGTTACGGGTTTTACCGATTGTAGTAATTGCCCAATTTTGAGCATTTTCGGTAGTTGACGAAAGGACTGGTAACCGCCAAAAAGTTCATCACCGCCTAGACCTGACAACACTACTTTCATACCAGCATCATGGGCTATCTTAGAAACGCAGAAAGTGTTAAAACCATCAATGCTCGGTTGATCTATAGAATTTAAAAATCTTGGCAAGAGCGATCGCCCAAGATCAGCGGTAACCATAAATTCTGTGTGTTGGGTGTCAAAATAATCAGCAACCTGTCGAGCGACATCACCTTCGTTCCATTCCGCTTCTTCAAAGGCGATGGAAAAGGTGTGGAGGGGTGATGACTGCATCTGTCTGGACAGGGCGACTAAGGCTGTTGAATCAATGCCACCGCTGAGAAAAACCCCCACAGGCACATCACTCACATAATGGGATTTCACGGAGTCTAAAAGGGCTTGGCGTACTCGATCTTGAGCATCGGGAATTAACGATTGATCTGAATTAAATTGAAATGACCAGTATGACTCTTTTTTTAGGTTGCCTTGCTGCCAGTACAGCCAGTGTCCGGCTTCTAGGCAATGAATTCCTTCAATGAGGGTATAGGGTTCAGGAACCGAGCCAGTACGCAAATAGCCATAGAGTCCTTGGGGACAAAGTTGGCGTTGGGTTAAGCCAGAGGCCAGCAAGGCTCTAAGTTCTGAGGCGAAACCTAGGGTGGATTCAGACTGGCAGTAATATAGAGGCTTAATCCCCAAAGGATCCCGAGCCAAAAAGCAACTTTTTTCGTGGTCATCCCAGATGGCAAAGGCAAACATACCTTGGAGATATTGAATACAGGTTTTGCCATAGCGGCGATAAAGTTTGAGAATGACCTCAGTATCGGTATGGCTCCGAAAGGTTTCACCTTGGATTTCAAGTTCGCTTCGTAGTTCCTGAAAGTTATAAATTTCGCCGTTAAAGGTAATCCAGTAACGACCATCGGGTGTGGCCATTGGCTGATGACCGGCATCACTCAGATCGAGGATAGCGAGGCGTGTATGGGCTAGAGCAACTTGGTGATTTGGAGATAGGTAGATTCCCGCATCATCTGGACCGCGATGTCTGAGGGCAGCTTGCATGGGCCGGATGAACTGCTCCACAGGAAAGAATGAAGAATGATGGGTGATGAGACCTGCAATACCACACATGAAAAACTACCCTAAAAATTCGTTGAAATACTTAGCTAAAGTCTTTTGGAAGCGTTGAAAACCATAGATCTCGATCACTTTTTGCCGTAGCGCGTCAGGATTATATATCAGAGGATTGGGATAAGTTTTTTGCAGAATTTGGATCAGAGTTTTGGCAATTTCATTAATGTCATCAGGATTAACTAGGGCACCTAGTCTTCCTTGGCATAGCGCATCGATCGCCCCATCTTGATTACCTCCTAAACAAGGTTTTCCACAAGCTAGTGCTTCTAAGTAAACGATGCCAAAACCTTCCCCTTTACTGGGCATGGCGAAAACATCACAAAGATTATAGTGAGCAACTAATGCTTCATCGGGTATGAATCCGACTAAGGTAACGTGATTTTCTAAATCTAAATCTTTAATCAACCTCTCAATTCTCTTTTTATCATTACCTTTGCCACCAAGTAGGTAATGAACATTCGGAAGTGTTTTAACAATCTCTGGCAAAGCGCGGATAATTTGATCATAGCCTTTATAGCCTTCTTCGTCAGCTAATCTGGCAATGGTTAAAACAACGGGTTGATCAGGCTTTAAAGCATATTTTTCTAACAGATATTGAGGTTTTGGGTCAATGTGAAAGCGCGAAGCGTCAAAAGTGTTGGGCAGAACAACGATCTTCTCTGGGTCGAGAGCTTGTTCCTGGAGGAGGCGATCGCGGGTGTAGTGGCTCACAGAAATAATTTGATCAGCGCTTTTTAAGCCAGTAATCTTACTTGGATTTTTCAGATTCCACACATCAACCCCATGAACAATCACCCAATAGGGAATCTTGAACAAAGTCGCAATTTTGGCAGCGAGGGGAGAAAAATTAACATGGCCACAAATAATCACATCAGGCCTGTTGAAAATAGCAGCCAGTAAAACTTGGAGCGTAAAGAAAAGTGTGTGGAAAGGTGTAGATTGCCATTGTCCGGCAAAATGCCATTGAGCGCGGGAATTTAATTCTCCAAAATTTATTCTAGGTCGATCATTTTTGAGAAAAATATGGCGATCTCGCAAAGATCTGCTACGCGGCGCGCTATCAGGCAAACTTTGTTCTAGGGCCTGGAGGAAAAAAGTAGAATAAACTTGAATTCCTCCCTTACAGTCAAAGATACCTGGTAGCCAGATGTGTATTTTAGATAACTGAACCATCAAATTGTTTAGAAAGTTTAGCGAGCAAAATAATAAGACCCCAGCACTAATCCATCCATTTGTGTTCTCAAGAAACACTTGATTGCTTCATCTGGAGTTCTGACAATCGGTTCATTTTCATTCAGGGAAGTATTGAGCAGGAGGGGAATCTGGGTGCGTTGGTAAAAAGTATTGATCAGTTGCCAATAAAGGGGGTTGCTCGTTTGCCTGACAGTTTGTAAGCGGCCGGAACCATCCACATGGGTGACGGCAGGGATTAGGGCTTGCTTATCAGCACGAATAGGTAAGACCCGTTCCATAAAGGGGGACGCTTCATTAATTTCAAAAAATTCTGAGGCTTTTTCTTCTAAAATACTGGGGGCAAAGGGCCGAAACTTTTCTCGGAATTTAATCTTGAGGTTAATGATGTCGCGCATATCTACCCGGCGTGGATCAGCTAACAGGGAACGGTTGCCCAAGGCCCGAGCGCCAAATTCCATCCGCCCTTGGAACCATCCGATGACTTTCCCTTCACAGAGATCGGTAACAACTTGTTCTAACAATGCCGATTGCTCTAAGTGGCGGGGTTGCAAGTGATGACGCTCAAAGGCGGCTCGACATTCTTTGTCGGTAAACCCACTGCCCCAGTAAGCATTATCCAGAATAAAGTTGCGGGGTTGTTTCAGGATTTGATTCCACACATAGAAAGCAGCACCGATGCAAGTGCCATTGTCTGCGGCGCCAACAGGAACATAGACATTTTTAAACGGGGTATTTTGGCGAATTTTGCCGTTGGCAACGGAATTCATGGCAACGCCACCTGCCAAACAGAGGTTATCACTGGGAAATTTCTCGTGGAGTTGGCGCAGTAGATGGAAGATAATTTCTTCGGTAATCGCTTGGAGAGAGGTAGCGATATTCTGATGTCGTTCGGTTAATTCTTCTTTGGGTTGACGGGCTGGCCCCAATAGTTTTTCTAATGCCGCACTGTGGAATGAATCTACTTTCGGTGCTCCGGCTTCCCAGGTCATGCTGATGCCTTTAATGTGATGGGTGAAGTAATCTAGATTCAATTCAAAGCCGTCGGCAGTAGGATAGATGATTTTTCGGAAGGCGTCGAGGTATTCTGGCTCGCCGTAGGGGGCTAAGCCCATCACTTTATACTCGTCACCATAGGCAGGAAAACCAAGGTAGAGGGTAATGGCGTTGTACAGATAGCCCAAGGAGTGAGGGTAGTAAATGCGATTGAAATATTCTATTTGGGTATCCCGTCCGGCGGCCATCACTGTGCTCGTAAAATCTCCCATGCCATCGATGGAGAGTAGGGCCGCTTGACCAAAGGGTGAAACATTAAAGGCGTTGGCTAGGTGGGTGGAATGGTGCTCTAAGTTATGTATCCGAGCTTTAATCTGGTCAACATTACTGTCACAGACTCGGGCTAATTCCTGCCGAATATCGCCGGATTTCTGTTGTTTTTTGAAGCGTTCTAACAAAAGCTCTACTGTTGGACGATTTTTGAGGGAAAAGAGTAGTTTGCGCGAAAAGTTGGCTTTGGAGTTATAGGAAATGGCAATGTGATCTACGTCCTGGAGTTGAATTCCTCCCGCTTCCAGGCAATAGCGGATCGAGGCAGCAGGGAAACCGGCCCAATGTTTAATGCGGTTAAACCGTTCTTCTTCGACAGCCGCAATGAGTTTGCCATCTTGAACGAGACAGGCGGAGGAATCACCATGATAAGCGTTAATGCCAAGGATGTTAGTCATCAAAATCAAAAAATGGAATAACAACGATAAATTTGTCTTTCGTCTAGCAGTTAGAGGGTGGTATCAAAAAAATGAGTGCTTATAATTAAGTTGAGTTTTTTCTTGAATTCCTCAAATCCGTAAATTTCGATAACTTTTTTGCGTAGTTTCTGAGGCTGACGAAAAAGATGGTTAGGATAATCGCCTTGTAAAATACGAATTAATGCTTGGGCAATTTCGTGAATATCATCGGGTTTTACTAAAGCACCAAGTTCGCCACAACATAAAGCATCGATCGCCGCATCTTGGTTTCCCCCTAGGCAAGGCTTGCCACAGGCCATTGCTTCTAGGTAAACGATACCAAAGCCTTCTCCCTTACTCGGCATAGCAAAGACATCACAAAGATTATAATAGTCACATAATTCCTCTTCGGGAATAAATCCCGTTAGAGTGACATAAGTTTCTAGGTTTAAATCTTGAAGTAGTTTTTCAATTCTAGGGAGATCATCTCCCTTGCCAACAATTATGTAATGAACATTGGGAACTGAAGCGATAACTTGGGATAGTGATTGAATAATTTGATCGACTCCTTTATATTGTTCACTGGCAGAAAGCCTCGCAACAGTTAGGATAATTTGTGTATCTACCAATAGTTGATGTCTTTTGAGTAAATACTTTGGCTTTGGGCCAATCCTAAATTTACTCTGATCAAAGGTGTTAGGTAAAACAATAATTTTTTGGGGATCAAGGTGTTGCTCCTTAATCAATCTATCCCTTGTGTAGTGACTAACGGCCAAAATTCTGTCAGCCCTTCTTAACGCAGAGTTTAATCGTGGTGTTTGAAGATTCCAGACCTCAATGCCATGGGCAACTGTATAGTAGGGAATCCCCATTATTGTTTGTAGTAGGTTAGCGACTGGGGCGAAGTTCACATGGGTCGTAATAATCAAATCGGGCCTTTCATAAATGGCACCGAGAAAAAGTTGTATGGCAAAGAATAGAGTTCTAAATGGTGAATGTATTTTGCCGGCAAAAATTAGTTGTGTTGATGGAGGGGAAAAATGGGCAGGCGCTTTTGAGTCGTGCTTAACAAAAAACTTATATTTTCCCTCAGGTAGACTTTGTTGTATGGCTTTTACGAAAGCAAGGGAATAACTTTGAATTCCACCTTTGGCTTCAAAAAGATTGGGC
>JAYKIK010000153.1:0-23854 GCA_035284725.1 Synechococcus sp. | reverse complement strand
TTGGCGATATCGACCAACTCCCTTCTGTGGGACCGGGTAATGTTCTAAAAGATTTAATCGCAGCGGCTCGGTTTCCGGTGCTGAGACTCAGCCAGGTGTTTCGCCAGGCGGCCACAAGTGCAATTATTCGTTCGGCCCATCAAATTAACCAGGGTCACTACCCTTGTTTAGAACCAATTTCAGATCAGCCCCGCTCCGACTGTCTCTGGCACAATGGCGGCATGGAACCAGACCATGGCATTCAAGTGATTCGCGAACTGCTCCTGGATTTCCTTCCCCGCCAAGACTTTAACGTCACTCATGATGTGCAGTTACTTTGTCCCATGCGCCGCGGCAAGCTAGGAACTCAAAATTTGAATCGTGTGGTGCAAGAACTGCTTAATCCGGCCCAACCCCATAAAACACAAGTCGTGTTTGGCACGGTTATTTTTCGCTTAGGGGACCGGGTCATGCAATTAAAAAATGACTACGAACGGGAAGTCTTTAACGGAGACCAAGGTACTATCACAGCCATCTCTCCAGAAAACCAAGCATTAAGCATCACCTATGGCCAACGTCCAGTGATTTACGATTATGCTGACTTGAATGAACTGGGTTTAGCCTGGGCGATTAGCATTCACAAGAGCCAAGGGTCGGAGTATCCAGTGGTGATTCTACCTCTTTATATGCAGCACTATCTTTTACTCAGTCGGAACTTATTCTATACAGGTCTGACACGAGCCAAACAATTGGCCATTATTGTGGGGGCTCAAAAAGTGATTGGTTACGCTGTTCGTCAACAAAAAGAACAACAACGCTACACCAGACTCAGGGAACGCTTGTTAATGTGAGTTCAATGTGATGGCGATGGCCATGAGGAAAGCAGCAAAATTCCATTAAAGCTAGAACCGTCCGATTTGTGAAATGGATGTAATTAATCAGATACGGTTAGACTTTATCGAATGAATCACTGCGTCGCAAGGTGGTGAGGGTTTTGAACAATAGTGACAGTCTTTAAAGAAGTCATCCTGAAATGTTATCGAAACTAGATATTAGTATTTTTGGATGTATTTTGGGTGTAAGCAACAAACAAGACGCCCCAAAGCCCTGATTGGCAGGCTTTTGCTTCAGCCTTCTAAGCTGATGATAGGGGTTCGATTCCCCTCACCCGCTTAATTAACTATTGACTTTAACCTGATCAAACATGGCGAGGTTCTTCCCCAGGGACGGGTTGACTAGGCAGATCGATCATAAAGCAACTACCGGCGCCCACCTCACTTGTGACCCTGACCTGCCCCCCATGGAGTTCCACGATTTGTTTAACCAGGGCGAGGCCTAGTCCTGTTCCTTCATGCTGACGATTGAGGGCACGATCGACTTGGATAAAGGGTTCAAAAAGAGCTTGGAAATTTTTGGGGTCAATGCCAATGCCATTGTCCTCGACCTGTAAACGTAGATAGGAAAGAGAGTCATGACTAGTATCGCCAGGAACTGGGTAGGTGACCCTAAGTTTCACTTGACCACCACTCGGGGTGAACTTCACTGCATTACTGAGAAGGTTGATCAGCGCACGACGGATACGCCGTTCATCGAGATAGAACTGGGGCAGATCCGGAGGACATTCTAGGGTGAGTTTAATCTGTTTTTTCTGGGCTTGGGATTTAAGGAACACTAGGCTGGATTCACAGAGGTGAGCGATCGCCGTGGCGTCCAACTCTAGTTCAAATTGTCCGGCCTCGATAGTGGCTAGTTCAAGAATTTCATTGATCAGTTCCAGGAGATGGGTGCCACTCTGGTCAATGGTCGTTAGTGCCTGGTCTTGTTTGGGGGTAATGGGGCCGTATATTTCTTCTTGGAGAATTTCTGTGGTTCCGAGGATTGCGTTGAGGGGAGTGCGGAGTTCATGGCTCATCATCGCGAGAAATTAGTCCTTAAGCTGGGTCGCCCGGAGAAGTTCGGTGTTGGTTTGCTGGAGTTGAAATTGGGCAATTTTGCGTTCGGTGATATCCTGGGCCGAACCAATGGTTTGTTTCACACGGCCTGCGGCATCACGGCTAAACACAGAGTAGCGACTATATAGCCAGCGCCATTCCCCTTGTTTGTTGCGCATGCGATATTCATATTCATAGATGGCATTGTCTGTGGCGGCGGCTAACCGTTCGTATTCGGCAGGCACTTTTTCAAGGTCATCGGGGTGCATCAGTTGGGCGAAGAAGGTATTGCCCATGGCCTGGATTTCTGTGGGGGTGTAACCCAGGATGGTACCAATTTCTTGGTTAACGTAGATGTTGCGACGTTCTTGGATGTCGTAAATGTATAGGATCGTTGGGGAAGCGTCGGCAATTTTTTGGAGGAAGCGCTGGCTACTCTGGAGATCTAACTCGGCTTGTTTGCGATCGCCAATATCAGTCACCATCGCGAGGGCCCCGTTGTAATTGCCTCGGTTATCGAACAGGGGCGTTGCTGCGTAGAGAACCCAAATCAAGGAACCATCCTGCCGTTGGAGTTGAATTTCCCCATTTCCCTGGAGACCCTGTTGGCGTTCGTTAATTGTTGTGACCGCCGCTGCTCTGACGTGTTCTGGACAAAAATCCAAGACCGATTGACCGAGCATCAAGGCTGGGGTTGTGCCCAAAATGCCGGCCATGGTTTCGTTGGCATAGGTGGTTTTGGCCTCTTTATCCATAATCCAGATGCCTTCATTGGCTGTTTCGACGATGGTGCGATATTTGGCTTCGCTTTCCTCTAGGCTTGAGATAGATTGCAAGCGTTCGGAAATATCTTGGAAAATGACCATTGCATAGGCAATCGTTGTATCGAGGCTATAGATTGGGGTCCCGAACATCTCTAGGGGAATGGTGGCATCTTCTTGGTGGAGTTCTAGGTCATCTACATGGCTGGTTTCACCGGCTAGGGCCCGCAAAATAGGACATTTTTCCTTGGGATAGCTCTCCTCTGTGCCACGACGGTAGGCCCGAAAGATTTGACAGAACGTTTCTAAATCAGGAATGTCTGCGGCAATGAGGTCTTCCCCCGTCAGGGCGATCGCCTGTTGGTTGATGTACTGAACCTTAAGCTGTTGGTCGATCACAAGGATGCCTAGGGGGAACGCATCCAAGAACTGCTGGAGCTGATAATTTTGGTGGTCTAACTGGAGGAGAGTGTGCTGCACTTCGGCCTGGGAGCGCTGCAGTACCCGGAGCATTTGTTTAAAAGAAATCGTCAGGGTGGCTAATTCCCGGGGAATCCCTTTGGGAGAAGTCACTTGGGGCCATAACCCAACTTTTAGGGATTGGCTGGCATTGTTAAGGGCCGTAATCGGTTGGCTCAACCAGCGGGCTGTGACGACACCAAAGGCAATGGCAATGATGAGGGTGACCCCTGAGAGCAACAATGTCTGGCGCCGGTTGGCGTTGATGGTCGCCATGAAATCCGATTCGGGGATGGCGATCGCCACAAACCAATCAAGGCCATATCCATCGCGGTAGTTTTCGACCCGGACAAAAAGTTTCTCTTGGGCGACTTGAATCGGAAAATCTATTGGGACTGTTCTATCAATTGGGGAAGCAGAATCAAACTGAAGTTGAGAGGCGATCGCCCTTAGCCAAGGATCATCACTGTCGGTAGCAGCCAAAGGGCTCGGTTTCCCTTGCTGATCTGTGCGGAAGGGTTGCAGATCTGTGGAAGTGGCAATCACATTCCCTGAAGCGTCCAGAATGTAAGCTTTCCCCCGGGGCGAAAACTCGAACTGCCGTAAAAAAGCACCGATATCGGACAGGGTGGCAGTGGTACTCAACACCCCAATCAGATTTTGATCCGCATCATAGACGGGGCGACCGGCATTGATTATCAACGTGGGCACTGTATAGCTTACGAAGACCTCTGACCAAATTTGTCCAGGGGCCGCAGCCAATTCTTTGTACCAACTGGTCTCCCGCAAGTCCGTTGGAATTGAATGGGCTTTTCGGCTCGGTTCTCCCCGTTGATCCACTAAATAGTAATTCCTGCCAGGGGTATTCGCCTCGGCTTCATGGAAATAAATGGTGCCGGGGGGTAGACGTTCGCCAATTAGATCCTCTACCTGATCCAGGGTGTCTTGACTCATGAGACGGCCATAACCGACTTCACTCCCTTGGCTGCTGGTAAAGCGGAGGGCAGGCAGTTCGGGAAAGCCAACCATCTGTTGCCAAAAGAATTGCCGTAATTGCTCTGGATCATTGGGGTCGAGGAGACCCTCTTGGATCCCTTTGTGGCTGATGGCGATCGCCCGCTGTTGACCTTGGAGATAATCATCAAGGTGGTGGTGAATACCCTGACTCACCTGCAGTTGCAGTTGATAGATCAAGACTGTGACATCTCTACTACCACTGCGATAGGAAAAATAACCCACTAAGCCCACCGCAACCATAATTTGGCACACGAAGGGGATCACCAAAACTCCACTGAGGGGTAAATGGCGGCGGATCAAGAGAAGGCGGTGAGACAGCGACAATTTCAGCACAGCGGCCCGGTACACCTGAAAAATAAAGATCTTGAATAGGTCTCAATGAGGTGTTTAAAAACATTTAAAGGGCAATTCAAGCTTCCCGCGATAAATTTCAAGCTTTATTTACGATCCGCCACATCGACGTAAAGAAAAACTACTGTCTGTCTCCAAGCCTAGAATTTCCCCTAACCCACACTCTCACCCCAAGCATCACCCCAAAAAATTTGCCGCCGGGGTACATTTAGACCTCTTTCTAGCCTGAGACTAGCCAAGACCCCTGATTGTGCCTAAAATAATTGAGGCCCCTGGAGAGGTGGCAGAGTGGTTGAATGCGGCGGTCTCGAAAACCGTTACTGGGGCGACTCAGTCGGGGGTTCGAATCCCCCCCTCTCCGTTGTTACAGTTGATGGCGATATAGGCACTTTTGTAAATGCTGCAGTTGTCGCCGTAGATAATCCGTATTCGCTGGGCGATCGCCGTAGCGCCAGTTCACATAGGCGTCGGTAAGCTCCGTGAGAATTTCCGTTGCCTCAGGCTGGTATAAATCCTGGACATCCTGCAAAAATTCCCAGGGGGTTTGACTCTGTTGCTTTTGGTGGCCTTTATTTTGTAACAGGATCAGCATTTGTTGATAGAGCTGTTCCATGGGAGGTAATTGGGCAAATCGACGCCGCTGGAACCAAGCACGGATCTGTTTGACGATAAACCAACCCCCCATACTCGCCACGGCAATGGCGATCGCCCCGGTAACTGCCCCCACGAGACCACTGGACACAAAACCCCATACCCGAGCAACCACATAGCCCAACACCTTCAGGGTTGTGAACCAAAGCCCCTCCAGAAAACCGGCAATCGGTGACGGCACCCAACTGGCCACCCATTCCCACAGCCATTTCAGCACCCCAAAGGCACCGCCATCCTCAAAGGAAGGGGGCACCACTTCATAGCCCGGGAGCGGATTAAAAGAAAACCAGCCCTGATCTGGGAAATAAGCTTCTGTAAGCGCATGGGCATCGGTATTGTGCACGAGGTAATAGCCCGTAAATGGGTTAAAGTCCCCTTGATCGAACCCCGTGACAAAGCGCGCAGGAATCCCAATGGAACGGAGCATAATCGTTAGCACGGTGGCGTAGTGGTCCGCATAGCCCCCCTTGTATTTGAGCAAAAAGGCTTCGACTAAATCCTCATCTTCGGCAAAAAATGGGATTTCCTGGGCTTGGGGGAACCGCTGCTTTAGACCCTGAGCCAAAAATAGGGCTTTCTCGTAGGGGGAGGTGAGCGGGCTGTTAGCCTGGGCCAAAATTTCCTCGGCGACGGCTTGGACTTGGGCTTTTATTGCTGGAGGGACATCGAGATATTTTTCCCTAATGATTTTGGGATAGTCCGTTCCTGCGGCGGCTAGGGCATTACGATCACGATAGGGCACCTTAGAAACCGCTGTGTAGGTCAGTCCTTCTAATAAACCTAAAGGCGATCGCAAATTACCTTCAGGATCCTGGCCAATTTCAGCGGTGGGAAAATAAAGCTCCGTCGGGTACTGCATCGCCGGCACAATATTCGGTAGGGACAAAACGGCGGTGTAGCTCTGGATAATTTTTTTCTTGTCCACCTGATTCGGGATAAAAGGCGTCAGGAAAAACCGACCAGCCCAGCGGGAACGTTCCGTGATCTGGAGATTATCCGCATCACTAATTTCCCAACCCTGGCCCGTGTAGCGGTCAAAGGACATCACCCGCCAAAATCCAGGGGCCTGTGATCGCACCCGCATCACGAGTACCTTTTCCATCTCTCCCCGGAGATTCTGGTTAATTTTGGTATTGAAACCGTAGTATTGGGTTTTGTCGATTTCCCCTTCCCCTTCCGTCGGACTACCAGTGCCACTGCCTTCCCCACTACCGGAATTGTTATCAAAGGTGGCGCCCCCCGCATCTTCACCCCCTTCTCCAGGACTTTCATAACCGGGATTGACTAAGCTCAAGTTCGTCGGGCTAAACCGCTCATTTTCCGGGGCATCGGCGGGTAAACTCACCGGTAAGGTACTCAGCTGGTAACCAGGAAAACGGGGCATCACCAAAAAGAGACCCATCCCCAAAACTAAGGTAATCCCTAAAATCGCCCCCAGTCGTTTCGGGGAGAGGGGGGAATATTGCCATAGGGTTTGCTGGCGGCGACGGGCAGCGGTGCGCTTAGGCCAGAGGATCGTTTCCAGCCCCGCTAAACCCAGCCGTGAACGGTAATCTAACATCAAAACCGGCAAGGCGATCGCCAAAAAGAGCACCAACCAAGGAGCAAAGGTGAGGGTTTGGGAAACGGTGCCTGCCACCCCCAAGAGAATTAAACCGATCACCATCGAATAGCCCAAATCTTTCCGGCGGGGCAAATCGAAACTGTGGAGGATCTGCAACTGAATCAAAAGCTCCGCCAGCACTAGACGCGTGTCATTGAGATTAGCGTAGAGATTCTGAAAAAAGAGCAATAACATCCCCAACATCCCGATGGCAATGAGGAATTTTGCGCCCACATTATTTTTTTTGCGATTTTGCCAACTCCATAGACCCCCTAGAACCGTTAGGGGCACCGCCAGTACACTGATCGGTAAACTAAACCAGATCATATTGCCCTCTGAAGCGACATCCGTCGCAATAATGCCGACGATCACCAGCAGTTGCACTAGAGCCCGTAACAGAATCGATTCTTCTGTCTGGGGTTTGGGGAGATTGCGCAGTTGAGCCATCAAATCCGCTAAGGATGATGGTCGGGGTTGGGGAGTGAAATTGGGGGTCATCTTACCAAGGAGGGAAATTTTGAAATCTTCTATTAGACTACCCCTAACTTCCCTAGTCGACATTCACCCGAGCCAGACAATCAATGAAATGTCCGCTGGTCATCCCTGCGAACTCTCAGGAACTCAAAATAAGGTTAATGCGTGAATCCTTCCGGCCCTTTAGGCTAACTGGAATAAAGAACTGGTTTTGGCTAATACTGTCTTTTTCTTTGTACTCCCCAGGCAAGATTCGAACTTGCGACCAATCGATTAACAGTCGACCGCTCTACCGCTGAGCTACTGAGGATTGTGTATGGCGGAATGTTTTGTTCCAACGGTTTAATATTATAGCCATAGGTTTCCAGATTTGACAAGACCCAAATCGAATCTTTTTTAGGAGGGGGTTTGAACCTTTCGGAAAACGGTGTCGTCTAAAGAAAAGTGTGCTATCTGGAGAAGGATATGCCCGATCAAGCGATTGACCAGCCCAAAACCCTTTCGGAACGGGAGTTGGTTTGTCTCTGTCAAGGAAAAGTAGCGATAGGATGGGGGCGCCGCGATCGCCAAAGTTTCCGCATCCTATACCAGCGCTATCACCAAAAAGTGCGGTCTACCCTGTACCAACTCTGTGGGGTCACTCTCTTGGATGATCTGGTGCAGGAAGTGTTTTTGAAGGCTTGGCAAGGTTTACCCCGCCTGAAAAATCCAGATTATTTTGCGACCTGGCTTTACCGGATTACCTGGAATGTAGCAACTGATCAACGGCGTCGCTTTGCGAAACAAATGACCCTAATCAGTGGCCTTGAAGCGCAAATCAGCCTGGGAGAAAGTCCCATGACAGAAGGGTTAAGTCAGATACACTATGAAGATCTGGTGCAACGGGGTTTGCAATCTTTAAGCCTCGAACATCGGGCGGTATTGGTGCTCCATGACCTCAAGGAATTACCCCAAAAAGAGGTGGCAGAAATTCTGGATATTCCATTGGGGACGGTAAAATCTCGTTTACACCACGCCCGGCGATCGCTACGTCAGTTTTTAGAAATCAAGGGAGTGAGTCTATGAACTTCCACGACCACGATGATTTGATTCGATTTTTACGAGACCATGACCCCTCGGGGCCACCCCCCAACCCGGATCATGAGGAAGAGTTATTCGTCCGGTTAGGTCAGGATAAACCTGCAACAACATTTTCGGGACAGTCTTCCCGCTGGTGGCTGCCGACAATGGTTGCCGCTGGATGCGTGCTGGTGGTAGGCCATCGTCACCTTGAGGAATCTTTTCAGCGGATGCCAGGGGCCTTTAATGCCACATTTACCCCAGCACCCGTCCCAGTCCCCAGGGCGATCGCCAACCGGGATCAAGAGCTAGAAGCTTTCCTAGAGCAGAGTTGGACCCACGCTTTTGGAGAACATTTCTACCAAGAAGAGTCCTTTGCCACTGCTGGGGGTAGCGATGTGAATTTTGTGGTGAATACAGCTCCCTAATCATTCCGTTTCAAATTTTTTTCGAGGAAACAGACCATGATTGACTATCAATGGAATAATGGCCTGCGCTTTCAGCCCCAAACTACGCTTTTGTTGGCGGCAGCAATGGTTTTTTCTCTCACTGGCAAAATGGCGATCGCCGATGCGAAAATCACTCCTCCCCACTTGATGGCCCAGGGAGAACCAACTCTCACGCTCCAGGCTGAGGGGAATAGGGGCGATTTAATCGACAAACTCGACCTCGATGCCACCCAAAAGCAGCAAATCCAGGCAATCCGCACCAACTACCGTCAGTCCATGGCCAGCCAACGCACTGCCGTCAAAGAAGCTAAGGAAACAATGCGGCGCTTGATCCGGGAGAGTACAACCTCCCGCAGTCAACTGGAAGCCCAATACCGCACCGTCAGCGATCTGCGTAAACAACTTACTGATCTCCAGTTCCAACAGATGCTTGATATCCGTGAAGTCCTGACTCCGACACAACGGGCAGAGCTTGCCCAACACATGGCCCAGAAATATCAGGGGGAAGGCGATCGCCCCCAACCCCGTTGGCAGAATTGGTTTGGTTGGCGGCGCTGACTAGCAACCCTCAGGGAGCATTTACATTTCCCTGGATCTTGCGCCAAATTTCCCCCAGCCAAAGTACCAGGGAAGTTCCCCCAATAATCAGCAGCCAATCTCGGCCGGCAAGGGGGACTGTCCGAAAGGCACTGCTGCCCCACTGCACCATCATGATTTGACCGATAAAAATTGTTGCCACAATGGCGCTAAAGGCAGGATTTTTCGCGAGGCCAGAAAAGGCGGAACTGGCAAGACCAAAGCAACGGGCATTGAATAAATTCCACAGTTGCAGGAACACAAAAATGGCAAAAAATACTGACAATTCATAGGTATTGATGGTGCCATCCGCCATTTGATACTTCAAAATTCCCACCATCAGCACCAAAAAACCCAACCCTAAAAAGGTGATTTGCTTTGCCATCGCACCAGTAATAATGAAGGCTTCCGCTTGACGGGGCGATCGCCTCAGGACTTCGGGATTGGGGGGTTCCGTTGCCAAGGCCAAAGCCGCAAAGGTATCCATGATTAAATTTACCCAGAGCATTTGGGTTACGGTTAGGGGCAGTTCGATGCCGATAAAGGGCCCTAGAAGGGCTGTCCCCAGGGCAACCACGTTGATCGTGAGTTGAAACAGCAGAAATTTCTGGATATTTTCGTAAAGTGATCGCCCCCACAACACCGCATTGACGATACTGCTAAAGGAATCATCCAACAGAATAATGTCACTGGCCTCCTTGGCGATCGCTGTACCACTACCCATCGCCAAACCCACCTGAGCCTGTTTGAGGGCCGCCGCATCATTGGTGCCATCCCCCGTCACACCGACAATTTCCCCCGTTTGTTGGAGTAATTTCACCAGGCGTAACTTATCCAGGGGACAAGCACGGGAGAGAATTTTTAAAGATTTCACCGCTTCCCGGGCCGCGTCATCATCCATCGCCGCAAACTCCGGCCCCGTCAGGTGTAAAGTTTCGAAATGATCTTCTTCTACCTGTTCCCAGAGACCAATTTGGCGACCGATTTCCCGGGCCGTTTGGGGACTATCCCCAGTGACAATTTTCACTTGGATGCCCGCATCAAGACAGGCTTTCACTGCTGTGGGCACGTCATCCCGTAGGGGGTCAATAATTGCAAAAAAACCAAGCCACACCAGGTGCTGTTCAATTTCGGTAATTTTGAAATGCTCGAGGTTTCCCAAAGGACGGTAGGCAAAGCCCAGGGTGCGCATGCCCCGGCTTTGGTAGGTTTGGAGGGTGTTAATGATTTCGGTGCGTCGGGTGAGGGGAGCCATGCCAGTGGCCGTGAGTTCATAGTCACAGTGACCGAGAATCACTTCCGGTGCTCCTTTGACATAGAGCACTTCTTCCTGGAGGACGGGAGACTTGCCCAGGCTAGTCATGTACTTTTTTTCGGCGGAGAAAGCCCCCTGGGAGGTCAGGTCGAAGTTGTAGCGATAGGCTAGGTAATCTAGATTTTGATGGTGGAGCCAAAGCAGGAGAGCCCCTTCGGTAGCATTCCCAATCACCTCTGGGAGTTCGTGGGTAGTGTATTCCAAATCAGCGGTACTATTGGCGGCGATCGCCTCGGCAAGTACATCATGGATATGGACGACCTGGTCAGGGGTGGCATTCACCAGGCCAGAAATCGCTGTTTCATGGACGCGCATTTGATTACAGGTGAGGGTACCTGTTTTGTCAGAACAGATCACCGTGGTCGCGCCAATGGTTTCACAAGCATGCATCCGGCGCACCAGATTATTTTCCGCAGTCATCCGGCGCATACTGTAGGCCAAGGAGAGGGTCACACTCATCGCCAACCCCTCTGGTACTGCCACCACAATGATCGTGACCGCCACCATGAAGTAATTTAACAGGGCCAGCCACACTTCCAAGGGCAACCATTCCCCTGGTTGGGATGAAATCCATTGCTGGGTAATACCCAAGCCCAGACTAGCCCCAAGCCATAGCAAGCTTCCTCCGAACATTAACGACGTATTTTGCAGCCAAGCCGGTGCTGTTCCAGCGAAAATTTTTGGCAAGAGATTCACCCGTTGCAGCAATGCTTGGCCATCTTCGATAACGGGTAGCCACACGGGAGCTAACATCGCCATTACTGCACTTAGAAAACAAAAAATTACGTAACCTTGTCCGCCCGTCAGTGGTAATTCTTCGGTCAGAAGACCCCGGAGGAACAAAGCAATAAAGGTTAAAATCGCCACCGTTAAACCCACCACGCCGATGGCTTCACTAAGGGTTTCTAGTTGTTGATTAAGGGGGGTATTGGGGTCATCTTCGACGGTGGCCACCGCCAGGGCTAATTTACCGATCTCTGTGCGATCGCCTACGGCTGTCACCTCACAAAAACCATGGCCCTGGGTGACGATGGTACTGCGATAGACACAATTGAAAGGGTAGGCTGATTGTTCTGCTTCCACCTGAAAGGGATCCTGATGGGCGGATTTATGGGCGGGTTCCGATTCCCCGGTGAGTTTCGCCTGGTCCACGTGGAGGGACACACTTTCAAGGATTTTGGCATCGGCGGGTACCTCATGGCCTTGTTCGATGTAGATAATGTCCCCCACCACTAGATCCTGACGGGGAAGGCTGTGGTATTCACCCGCGCGGATGACTTTTACCGTCACTTGGTCATAGACATGGTTGAGCAGAGCAAATTCTTGATTGGCTTTAAATTCATTAAAAAACGCGACAATGGTTGCCAACAAAATCGCCACAATAATCCCTAAACCCTCGGCATATTCCCCCCGCAGGGTCCCCACCACCAGGGCCACCACCGCCGCGATCATCAAAATGCGAATCACTGGATCTTCAAACTTTTCTAAAAACAACTGCCACCAGGGACGCCGTTGGGGAGGGGTTAAAACATTGGCACCATACTGAGCCCGATTCGCCTGAACTTGCTCGGCCGTTAACCCGCTGTAGGGCAAATGGCGATCGCCTGGGGATGCAATAGTCATAGGTAGTAATACTGGGAACGGACCTTGGGGGATCGTGGTCGTGACGCTCTATTCCCATACTAGGTTTTTCCTTCAGAGCGATGGCGGCAAACGTTAGAAAAATTTAGTCTCCCGTGGGCTAGACCACAAAACAAATTCCGGTTCCCCGATAAGATGAAGAAAAATTTTATGTACCCCCAACGGATAATTTCCCATGACGGTTCCTTCCCCGGTGATTGAAGCCATTCTCGCCCGACTAGATACCATCGAAGCGCGGCAAAATCTCCTGAAAAACCATCTCCTCAGTCTGAAGCAGCAGGTGCAACAACTCCAAAGGACTGTCCAGGGTAACGGTAAACACCAGGGTCAAACCCAACGGGTTGCCCAGCAATTAATGACCCTCGAAGACAACTACTTTGGCGACGGCATCCAAAAGCAGAATTTCGCTAACTTGGATGACATTTTGGCGGGGGATGATCTTGCCTTGTTGGGTCTTTCAGACGCAGAACTCATGGCTAATTTAGGTATGGAAGAACTGCAGCTCAACGAAACCGATATTTTAGAGTTGGGAACAGATCTCGACCTCGTGGATTTAGATTTACCTGATTTGGCAGCCGAACCCCTAGCCTTAGATCTGGAAATGGCGATCGCCACTGCCCCCAGTGATCCTGTGACCTCAAGCCAGACGGGGGGAACCATTGGGTTATCCGCACCAACCCCCAAGGAATCCGCCGTTGATCTAGAGACTACGACCCCAGCATCTTCCCCTATAATGGAGCCGGCTGTTTCCCAAAACACAGTTACCGAAACCGTCCCAAGCCTTCCCCCAACCAGCCTGACAACGGAAGATTTTCTCAACCAATGCGCCCAGGGACAGACTCATTTCGCCCAGGTGCAATTACTCGGTTTAGTGGTGCCAGAGCAGGATCTCCAGGGACATATTTTTGATGGGAGTCATTGCCAAGGCAGTAATTTCCAGGGGGCAGATCTGCGGGATAGTTCTTTCCAAGGCTGTAATCTTCAAGGCTGCGATTTCCGGGGAGCTTCCCTAGAGCGGGTCAAGTTTACGGGGGCAGATTGTACCGGGGCCCAATGCCAGGGGATTTTCCTCAATAGCCAAACCACCTTTGCAGGGGCAAATCTCCAGGGGGCCGATTTTAGCGACGTGAATTTCCGAGGCCTAAAGCTGGCGGGTTGGGATTTAACGGGTGCGAAACTGGTGCGGGCGAATTTTATTGGGGCGGATTTGCGGGAAACAGTCCTGAATCAGGCGGATTTTACCGGGGCAGTCTACAGTACCAGTACCCAATTTCCCGAAGGCTTTACCCCGGAAGGGGGGATTTGTTTAACCACCGCTGCCCAACTGGAAAACGTTGACCTCCAGGGGGTAGACCTGCGGCGACTGGATTTGACCGGGGTGAACTTACGAGGTGCAAACCTCGCGGATGCGGTTTTAGTAGATTGTGATCTGTCCAATGGGGATCTTCAAGGGGCGGATCTAAGGCGATCGCATTTGCGGGCCACCTGTCTTGAGACGAACTTTACGGGGGCAGATTTACGGGAAGCAGATTTGCGGGACGGGAACTTTACTGCCAGTCAGTTTCAGGGGGCAAATTTTCAGGGGGCAACCCTCAAGGATGCGAATTTTACGGCGACGGATGTGCGGGGGGCTAACTTCCAGGACAGTGACACCTATCGCACGAATTTCAATGGGGCGAATCTGCGGGGGCTTAACTTGGTGGGCATCAATTTTGAGGGGGATATGAGCGGCGCTGACCTGTCGGGGGCGAATCTCCAGGGAGTTAATCTCAATTATCTGGATTTGAGTTGGGCTAATTTAACGGATGCCGATGTGACGGGGGCGACCTTTAAGGAAACCAATCTGGATAATGCCAATCTGCGGGGGGCGAGGGGATTTAATCTGCAAACTTATCCCTACAAGGTTTATGTGAACAACACCGTGATGCCCGACGGCAAAACCTGTGACTAAGTTGCGCCACTCAAGACAAGGTGATCGCCCGCGCAAAAAGAGAAAAAATTAATATTCTCTTAAGAATCACCAGATTTATTGTGGAAAACTGCTGAATTCTTGTGGAAAAAATGCGGCCTTTGTGGAAAAAACTTTGAAAGTTGTTAACTACAACCCGATAAAATTAAAACCTCCAGAAAGGTCTTGAAATAGCCTGAGGGCGATCGCCATTATTGAATGATGTATTTTTTCCGTGGGGTTAGAACATACTGCCACCACCAAGTACCCCACCGAGAGCCTGGAGGAGGAAAATTGCCACAATGGGGGAAAGATCAAGGCCACCCAGGGGCGGAATAAAAGACCGGAACAGATTGAGATAGGGGTCGGTAACAGGACTGAGGAAACCCATCACTTGCATCGCCCAGTCGGCGGTCTGGAACCAACTCAAAAGAATCCGGACAATGAGGAGTAGAAGATAAATCTGAATAAAGTTTCCGAGGCTGACTCGTAGTAGTTCGGCTGCCATGTTCCTGTTACCGTATGAAAAAGTTGAGAGACCCCAAAGGAAGTCTTTGTCGTTCATCTTAACCGATGTCGCGGAATTGCTCCGGTACGGATATCAGGAATTGGGGTTCAAGGGTTCCTGGCCATTGTGGGGGTGCAGCACGGTCATCTGCTGGCGGACATCGTCGATGGCGCCGTTGAGTTGGGCAATTTTATTTTCGAGGCTACGGCGAGCCATTTCCATGCCTTCTTCGGTGTCAAAGCTAAGGGGTTCTTCGTCTTCGGCCCATTGGGACTGGCGGACAGCCGCATTTTCTTTCACCTTTGAAACGGCGATCGCCCCGGCAATACCCCCCACGACCCCACCGAAAATTGTGCCTAGCAGGAACCCTGTCCCAAACCCATCGCGTTGACTCATAGGAAACCAAACCCCTTATCTTGCTTCGTTCTCACTCCAGCTTAACGGTTGGGGATCGCTCTTGACTAGGGGACTTTTGCAAAGATTTTTTGAAAGGAATTTCCTCGGCTAAAGCAAGGGATTTCAAGCCATTCAATAGGTGCCAAAGGTGCGATCGCCCGCATCCCCCAGACCCGGCACAATAAATCCTTCGTCGTTGAGGTCTTGATCGATCATCGCGGTGTAAATTTGCAGAGCAGGATAGTCTTGGCTCAGTTTTTGTAAGGCTGGGGGAGCTGCCACAATGGAGATAATCCGGACGTTTTCCATGGCAAGGCCCCGTTTCGTCAGTTCTGCCATTGCCGCGGTAATTGTGGCTCCGGTGGCCAACATCGGGTCTAACAGTAGCAATCGGGTTTCTGGGGCAAAGGCTTCCGGTAAGTTATTGAGGTAACAGTCCACTGCTAGGGTTGCTTCGTCCCGCTTGTAACCTAAGTGATAGGTAGCCGCAAGGTTAGGAATCACGTCCTGGGCCCCTTCCATCAAGCTTAAACCGGCCCGCAAAATGGGCACTGCAATGATCGGAATTTGGGGATTGATAAAGGTGGCCGCGGCTTCAGCGAGGGGCGTTTGCACCGCCGCATCGAGGGTCGGTAACCAATAGCGACAGGCTTCATAGGTGAGCCATTTCCCTAGTTCTTTCATGGCGGTTTTGAAAATAGGAGTCGGGCTGTTTACATCCCTAGCGATCGCCAACCAATGTTTGAGGAGAGGATGGTCAGGAACAAAAACCCGGAGTTGCGAAGCCATAAACCTTTTGCATCAAGAAAGAACCGTCCTTTAGACTAGCATAAGCCCTTGCCTGAAACCCGATGCGCGTTCCCACCTATCCCCATGACCAGTTTGCGATTACCTTCGCTCCCCTCTCCTTCGATGGGGTGTACCGTCTTGCCGAAGATCCTGGCAGTGGCGCCGTAGTGGTGATGAGTGGCACCGTCCGCAACCGTAGTGATGGTAAAGCCGTTCATTATCTGGAATATCAAGCCTACGAACCGATGGCGATCGCCATTTTCCAGCACATCGCCCATGACATCCGCCAACAGTGGCCCGACACAAATCGAGTTGTGATTCACCACCGCATCGGCAAGCTAGAAATTGGGGAAATTAGCGTCCTCGTCGCCACCAGTTGCCCCCACCGGGCTGAAGCCTTTGCTGCCTGTCGCTATGGTATCGATACGATCAAACACAATGCCCCCATCTGGAAGAAAGAATTTTTTGCCGGGGGCACCAGCGAATGGGTCCAGGGTTGTCGCGCCGTCGAGGGCTGTTAATCCTTCCTGACAGACACCGCCGCCATCGTTTGAAGAAAGCTTTGGCGATCGCGTATGATGGGACGCTGGTTTACATAAGGAAATCGCGGATATGGCACGTCGTTTAGCACTTTTGAGCGTCTCGGACAAAACAAGTATCGTTGAATTCGCCCGGCAACTGGTAGAAGAATTCGAGTTTGACATCATCAGTAGCGGCGGCACCGCAAAAGCCCTCAAGGATGCCGGGGTTCCCGTCACCAAAGTGAGCGACTATACCGGTTCCCCAGAAATTCTTGGTGGCCGAGTTAAAACCCTCCATCCCAAGATCCACGGCGGCATCCTCGCCCGCCAGGACTTTCCCGAACATCTCCAAGATTTAGACGACAACAATATTCGACCCCTTAGTCTCGTGGCGGTTAACCTTTATCCTTTCGAGCAGACCATTGCCAAAGAGGGCGTCACCGTTCCCGAAGCCGTCGAACAGATTGATATCGGTGGCCCAGCCATGCTCCGGGCGGCGGCGAAAAACTTTGGTAGTCTGACCGTTATTTCCAACCCCTGTTATTACGACGAATATTTAACAGAACTTCGCGCCCATGGCGGTACTGCAACCATCGAATTCCGGCAACGCATGGCCGGGGAAACCTTTGCTCTCACCTGTGCCTATGACCAAGCCATTTCTAGCTATTTCGCCAGCACGGTGAATGCGGATGCAGACCTACCCCAACGGTTAGGCATCAGCGGGGAAGCGGTGCAAACCCTCCGCTACGGTGAAAACCCCCACCAAAAAGCCACCTGGTACAAAACTGGCACCCAGGCCAGTGGTTGGGCGGCGGCCGAGAAAATTCAAGGGAAAGAACTCAGCTACAACAATTTGGTAGACCTCGAAGCGGCGCGACGGATCATTGCGGAATTTCCCGATGGGGATCCAGCTGTGGCCATTCTCAAGCACACTAATCCCTGTGGTGTCGCCCTTGGTTCAACGTTACAAGAAGCCTACGAAAAAGCCTTTGCCGCTGATTCTGTGTCTGCCTTTGGCGGTATTGTCGCCCTGAATAAACCCCTTGATGGCCCCACTGCTGAAGCGATGGGGAAAGTCTTCCTAGAATGTGTGGTCGCCCCTGACTGTACCCCCGAAGCCCGGGAAGTCATTGCGAAGAAAAAAAATCTGCGGGTTTTGACCCTCTCCGATCTGCTCACGGGCCCGACCCAAACCCTAAAGGCGATCGCCGGCGGCTTTTTGGCCCAGGATGCCGATACCCAAATCGAAGACCCTAAAGACTGGCAGTGTGTCACCGAAAAACAACCCAGTGAAGCCGACCTCGCGGAACTGTTCTTCGCCTGGAAACTCTGTAAGCATGTGAAATCCAATGCAATTCTTGTTTCTAAAGATCGGGCGACCCTCGGTGTCGGTGCCGGTCAAATGAACCGCGTTGGCGCTGCGAAAATTGCCTTTGAACAAGCTGGCGAAAAAGCTCAAGGTGCTTACCTAGCCAGTGATGCCTTCTTCCCCTTTGATGATTCCGTGCGTAGTGCAGCGGCGGCAGGAATTAAGGCGATCGTCCAGCCAGGTGGTTCCATTCGCGATGAAGACTCCATCAAGGCGGCCAATGAACTGGGCTTGATCATGATGTTTACCGGTTCTCGTCACTTCCTCCATTAGGATTTCGGGACAATTTAAGTGATCAATCCAAGTAGGGGGGTTCCACGGAATGCCCCTACTGCCTAAGTTCAATCCCTTGCCCTAAACTCCCCCTTACCATGATAATGTTGGCTACCCATCACACCGGGGATGCAAACGCCAACAGAACACCATGCAGTTTTCAAAGATTCTCATCGCCAATCGCGGAGAGGTTGCCCTACGTATTATCCACACCTGTCAGGAACTCGGCATCGCCACAGTTGCCGTCCACTCCACCGCAGACCGCCAGGCCCTCCACGTCCAACTCGCGGATGAGAGCATTTGCATTGGCCCGCCCCAGAGTAGCAAAAGTTATTTAAACATTCCCAATATTATTGCCGCCGCCCTCAGCAGTAACGCTGATGCAATCCACCCTGGTTACGGCTTTCTTGCGGAAAATGCCCGCTTTGCGGAGATTTGTGCGGATCACCAGATCGCTTTTATTGGCCCTTCCCCGGAAGCAATGATCGCCATGGGGGATAAGTCCACCGCCAAGAAAACCATGCAAGCGGCGAAGGTCCCCACCGTGCCGGGTAGTGCTGGACTGGTGACCAGTGAAGAACAAGCTTTAGAAATTGCCCGACAAATTGGCTACCCTGTGATGATCAAAGCCACAGCGGGTGGCGGTGGTCGGGGGATGCGCCTTGTGCCCAGTGCGGAAGAATTACCCCGGTTGTATCGGGCAGCCCAGGGGGAAGCGGAAGCAGCCTTTGGGAATGGTGGCGTTTATATTGAAAAATTTATTGAACGGCCCCGGCACATCGAGTTTCAGATCCTCGCGGATCAGCACGGTAATGTGATCCACCTTGGGGAACGGGATTGTTCGATCCAGCGGCGCCACCAGAAATTATTAGAAGAAGCTCCCAGTGTAATTTTGACACCCAGATTGCGGGAGAAGATGGGGAAAGCGGCGGTTAAAGCGGCCAAGTCCATCAATTACGTGGGGGCAGGGACGGTGGAATTCCTCGTGGATAAAAATGGGGATTTCTACTTTATGGAGATGAATACCCGGATCCAGGTGGAGCACCCCGTCACAGAGATGGTGACCGGCTTAGATCTGATTGCTGAACAGATTAAAGTGGCCCAGGGCGATCGCCTCAGCTTGAACCAGAATCAGGTGCAACTCAACGGCCATGCCATCGAATGCCGGATCAATGCCGAGGATCCAGACCATGATTTCCGTCCCACCCCCGGGAAAATCAGTGGCTATTTGCCCCCTGGCGGCCCCGGTGTACGCATGGATTCCCATGTTTACACCGACTACGAAATTTCCCCCTACTATGACTCTTTGATTGGGAAACTGATTGTTTGGGGGCCAGACCGAGACACAGCAATCCGACGGATGAAGCGGGCTCTGCGGGAATGTGCCATTACCGGCGTCTCGACAACGATTAGCTTCCACCAAAAGATCTTGAATCATCCGGCTTTCCTCGCGGCGGATGTGGATACCAACTTCATCCAGCAACACATGATGCCCTAGGCCGTTGCAGCGTTAGGGATTGCCCGATCGTAGATTATTTATTTTTTCGCTGCGGTAATTTGGATAAAAGTTTGGCCTTGGTCAGCGTAAATCATGATCTGGGCGGCCCGTTCTTGTTTTTGGAAACCAAAGATAGATTGGCCATTGACATCCATGGTCATTTCTTGGCTCCAGCCATTTTTCGCCATTTCTGCCTTGTATTTTTCTTTAACCGCCGCCGGATTTTCTTTAGTTGTAAAGGAGACAGAGACCCCCTCTGGTAAATCCATCGCCATGTTCACCTTGGCATCTTGGTAAAGATAAATGTCCTGGGGGAAGGTGTCGGGCAATGGAATATTTTCACCGCTGCTGACGGAAAGACTGCCTTCATCGGTTTTGATATCGACGGTGTCTTTGGACGTATCAATGTCTACTTTTTCCCCGGTTCCAGCTTCGATCGCCTTTTCGAAAATCATTTCTTGAACCAGGCCACAACCGCCGAGGCTCAGGGAAAACAGAAGGACAGAGGGAAGAAGAATTTTTTTCATGGTTTGTTTGATCTTGGGTATTTTTAAGGGGTTTGGCTCGAATGTCTGACACCATCTGCCATTGATAAAAACAAGAAATGTTTCAGGGGGTCATCGGCTAAATGGCTGATCTTGGATAGTGGTAGGCGATCGCCACTGATGCAGTTTGGGAGCGGAGACCAAGTTAAGTTAGATTAATCTTTGGCGATATAAGAAATTCTTGGTGAGTCCTATGTCTTGGCTAGCTGCAACCAGTTTGGGTTTAAATGTGCTGTTGGGAGCAATGACCCTATTTTTTATCTTCCGGATTGTTTTGACTTGGTACCCCCAGGCAGAGTTAACAAAATTGCCTTTTAGCTTGGTTGTATTCCCCACGGAACCGCTCTTGGCACCGACCCGCAAACTGGTACCACCCTTGGGGGGCATTGATATTTCGCCGGTGATCTGGGTCGGCATCGTCACCCTTTTGCGAGAAATCCTCCTCGGGCAGCAGGGTCTATTGGTGATGTTGCTACGGTAGAGCCATGGAACCCCCTAGTTGACAGCAACGTCTAGGCATTCAGCATGAAATTGAGTAACAGACAAATATGTGGCGACGGATTCTTTTGATGTTTGCAGGGATTTTGGGGGGAGAATTGGCGATCGCCCCGGTGATGGCCCAGCCGTTACCCAAACAAGCAATCTTTGAAAGTCTCCAATTGCAGTCTGGCTTTGCCCCCAATCCGCAAATATTGCGGGGAGTCAGTGGTGGTGGCGAGCGGGCCGCAGATTTTTTGAATATTACCGAAACGCCTACGGGCCCCTGTGTTGGGTTCATCGATAGCCACGCCGACCATCAGGTGAGCTTGATGAACTTTTTCAACGACCTAAAGCTTAGTGTCGAGAGTGCCGGAGATACAGTGTTGGTGGTCAAGGGCCCGGGGGGAGTCTGGTGCAACGATGATGCAGTGGGCCAAAATCCAGCAATTCGCGGTGAATGGCAAAAAGGCCAATACCAAGTGTGGGTCGGCTCTCGGAACCAGCGGCAGTATTACCCCTATATTTTGGAAATTCACTATCGGAAGTAGGGATCCCAAGGCCGGGAATTCAGTTAATGGGGGATAATGGAAAATTATCTTGATGTTGCACTAGAGAAAACATTGTGGCTATCGGAATTGGTTTACTTGGCTTAGGAACGGTCGGCACTGGCACCGCAGAGATTTTGCTTTCGCCCCAGGGTCGCCATCCACTGTTGGGGGAAGTGGTCTTAAAAAAAGCAGGGGTGCGTTCCCTCGATAAGCCCCGCTCCATTGATCTACCAGCGGATTGCCTAACGACCGATCTAGAGGCCATCGTCAAAGATCCAGGAATTCAAGTGGTGGTCGAACTGCTGGGAGGGTTAGAGCCAGCCCGGACTTTAATATTGAAGGCGATCGCCAATGGGAAACACGTGGTCACAGCGAACAAAGCGGTGATTGCTAAATATGGCGAAGAAATCTATACTGCTGCCAACAAAGCCGGAGTATATGTCCTCCTAGAAGCAGCGGTCGGAGGCGGCATCCCCATCATTAAACCCCTCAAGCAATCCCTGGGAGTCAACCGCATTACCCGGGTAATTGGCATCATTAACGGCACCACAAACTATATCCTCACCCAAATGGCCCAGCATGGGGCGGACTTTGGGGAAGTTTTGGCCGAAGCGCAACAGTTGGGTTATGCAGAAGCGGATCCTAGTGCGGATGTGGATGGGGGCGACGCTGCTGACAAAATTGCAATCCTGGCATCCCTGGCCTTTGGCGGCAGAATTAACCGAGACAATGTTTACTGTGAAGGGATTCGCTCCGTCAGTGCGGCGGATATTAGCTTTGCAACGAAGTTGGGTTTTGTGATCAAATTATTGGCGATCGCCGAACGACCCGACCTCGAAGAAGATGCCTTACAACTGCGCGTTCACCCAACCCTCGTCCCCGCAGATCACCCCCTTGCCAGTGTGAATGGTGTATTCAACGCGATCCTTGTGGAAGGGGAACCCCTCGGACAGGTAATGTTCTATGGCCCTGGGGCGGGGGCAGGGGCAACAGCCAGTGCGGTGGTCTCCGACATTGTCCATGTGGTCGGTCTACTACATTCAGATCAGGTGGTGCAAAAACTGAATCCCCTCCTCGGTTGCACCCATGAACATTACAGCAAAATTTTGCCCATTGATACCCTAAAAACCCGTTTCTATGCGCGCTTTTTATCCCAGGATTTACCTGGTGTGATCGGCGATCTCGGGACTTGTTTCGGGCAGCACCAAGTAAGCTTAGAATCTGTCGTTCAGATTGGTCTTCAGGATGATTGTGCTGAGATTGTAGTTGTGACCCATGATGTCCATGAGGCCAACTTCCGGGAAGCGCTCCGGGAAATTGAAGGGCTAGAGGCGATTAAGGAAGTCCCCAGTATTTTACGGGTGCTTTAACGCTCTGATCCCCATTTAAAACTATCAAAATCCTCCTTTTCCGGGGGGATTTTTTGTAGATTTTTCTATAACCTTGATAATACTTTCTAAAATCAGATTAACTTAGTTCATAAGTATTGTTTTCGTAGTGGCTTGGAAAATGTCGCTAAGCTGAAGGACGATCTGAGATTGGGCGATCACCACCTAAAGCTTTAACGATTCTCTTAGAACAGACCCCGACGGAATTCATCTTGGTCGCCCCAGTCATTTTTTTGGTAAGGAGAAGGAGGGCGATCGCTACTCCAGGCCCACCACACCGTACCACATTGACATTCGTAAAATTCCTGCCAACGGCGTCGGTGCAGAGCATCGGTCACGGGGGCGTAACGGTTTAACCAGGCTCGGGTGGCATCATGGGGCAGGGCTTTACACTGGGGACAATGGAAACTCAAAGCATGGCTGGCATTTTTAATCCATTCGGGAGGGTAGGGGCTAAAGGCATCCATAGGCAGGGGTGAGGCAGAAACTTTTCCATGGTAACGAGTTCTTGGGAAATTGTTGGTAGCCTTTCCTGCAGACTTTGGCGACAAATTCCCAAGGAGGATATTGAAATTATTTTTTGATGGGGAGAACTAGGCGCGAATAAAGTCGTAGATTGCTTCGTACTCGTTACCTGGGTTATTCCAGGAGTAGTCACATTTCATCCCCTGGATTTGCAGCTTTTTAAACTCCTCTGGATAGACCGTATAGAGCCCGATCGCCCGTTCCATTGCAGATTCGAGGGCTTGGTTATCGGTTTGATAGAAGACGTAGCCGTTGCGTTCTTCGGGGGGACGGTTGTCATCGTAATCCCGGTCAAAAACGGTACTGACTAAGCCCCCAACACCGCGCACAATGGGCACTGCACCGTACTTGAGGCCGATGAGTTGGGTCAGACCACAGGGTTCGTAGTTACTGGGAACCACCAACATATCCGCCCCGGCATAGATCATGTGGGAGAGTTCAGCATTGAAACCCAGTTCGATGTGACAGTTGGGATTATCGTTGAGGTGATATTTTTCGTGCCAGAACCAGGAGTTGATCAAGCCTTCGGTGGCGGAACCCAGGAGGATAAACTGGGCCCCCCGGTTAAGGGCGTAGTACATGGCATGGTGGACGAGGTGCACACCCTTTTGGTCATCTAAACGGCCAATGTAGGCGATTAGGGGCCGGTCGTTGTCTTCTAACAAAAGGCGATCGCGGAGGGCTTTTTTATTTTTTGCTTTATCTGCGAGGCTATCCCAACTGTATTGCACCTCGATATTGTGATCCACTTCCGGGTTCCAGATGCTGTAGTCAATGCCGTTGAGAATGCCTTTGAATTT
>JAYKIK010000152.1:0-9252 GCA_035284725.1 Synechococcus sp. | reverse complement strand
CCAGCGGTGCCGCCTGGGATAAACTCCAGGCCTTAGTCGATTTTCTAAAGTAATCCCTAAGGCGATCGCCTTTTTCCTGGACAATGGAAGGGCATACTTTTTTCTTCCATGTTATGACTGCCCAAGGCCTTAGCCGAACAAGTCTCCTCAATGGCCAGGAGCGCCCCACTCCCGAGTCTCTGATTGCCCAATTGTTGGAGCTGGAAAAATTAGCTAAACGGGAGAAAAAGGTTTTTCCTCTCAGCGCCTTGGAGGGAGCTTGGCGGTTAACCTTTGTCACAGGCACAAAAAAAGCGCAAAAGCAGACGGGGAAAGCTTTGGGGAAGGGCCGCTATCTCCCCCCTTGGGTCACGGTGGCGATCGCCTACACTGCCAGTGAATCTCCAGATCCAACAACGCCCTGGCAACGGGGTACCGTCCGCAATGCAGTACAGCTGGGGCCGCTGCAACTTTCCCTCTCTGGCCCCCTGAAATTCCAGCCCCAAAAACGTTTACTGGCCTTTGATTTCACCCATTTAGTCGCCCGTTTCGGCGGTGTCAAGCTTTATGACGGTAAGATTCGTGGGGGTCAGGATACCGACACACAATTCTACGAAAAGGCGATCGCCAACCAGGCATTTTTTAGTTATTTTTACGTCACAGACGAGGTGATTGCCGCCCGGGGTCGGGGTGGCGGCGTTGCCCTCTGGGTCAAGGTCGATTAACGGCCCAATTTGTTGGGAATGCCTTCACAGCCGCCGGGAATGGTACTCCGACTCTTTTCACCGCACCAGGCGCAGCAATAGTAGCGTTGCGCCTCGTCCATGCGTTTTACCCCTGAGAAATCAACATTTTCCACCACCGCCCCGGTATACTCTCCAGTGCGATAATCAGCACCTTTTCCCTTCACTCGGGGTGTTGCCGCATCGAAGGAACCGTAGAACAGAATTGTGCCTTTTAGATCCGCCAAACGCAGATTAGCATCCACCAGGATTGTCCGGGATAAGTTCGCGCGCACCAGGTCACAGTTCTGGAGGTTTGCCCGCACTAAATTCGCCTCACTGAGCTCCGTCCAGCGCAAATCCATATTCGCCAGATCGGCCCCCGCTAACATCACCCCCAGATCAATAACCCGCACACCTCGTTCCCGGTCTTCCTCATAGCCACCGGTGCCATCGAGAATTGCCCGCCCTAACCGTCCATCACGCTTGAGGGGGGTTAAAAAGCGGGATTGGGAGAGAAATCTTAGGATCTTTGCCTTGCCGCCCGCATCCACACTACTCAAAATCGCGGCAGTTCTGCCTTCGGCGATCGCCCTTTCCTGGGGCCAGTCTTCCAAAAGCCCTTCTTCATTAAGCGCGAGATCGGAAATACCCTGGAAATAGGTATCGATGGTCTGCTGCTGGGTAATGCGATTTTGCTGGATGGTCAAATCCCGGGAAATCACATACTGCTCCCAAGCCACATAGACTGCTAAAACAGCAATCATAATCTGACCCAAAGCTCCTACCCAATCCGCCCAGGAGCCAAACTCATCCCAGGCAATTTGATCAAGCCAAGACCGCACCAGGCGATAGAAACCGAGAAATTTCAACAAACTAGCGATCGCCACCCCAAAGGCGAGAAAACCAATGAGAGTGCGCCGTTCCTGGGGGGTGAGAAAAGTACCGAGCCAATTCTTGAAAGATGGCACGATAATTCGCAACGAAAGTAAAAGAGTCACGAGAGTTCCCGATAGCTCCAACCAGAGCCATTGGGTCATCAACCCTAAAACCATAATGGCGATCGCCGTAAATACTAACCAAGGATTTCCCGGATCAATGCGCCGTAAATAGAATTGCTGTGCCGTTAAGGTGGGTCGAGGTGATGGGATAGGCGTTGGCTTGAGGGAGGTTGCCGGATCTGAACCATTTCCTAATGCTACTTCCGCTGAGGTTTCCTCTAATGCCGTCGGTTCAGGCGATGGATTCGGTTGCACTGGGCTCATAATCCTTTGAACACCAAAATTTTTAAGCAATTGTAGCGAATTCCATAGATCCTAACCCCTATAAAAATTCCCCCTTCCATGACAGAAAGAGGGAAAATCACTGTTTTATAAAATCAGTCGAGCCTGATCGCTTAGATGTTGTTCAGGACAATTTTTGCCGCCGCCAGGGTCTTTTCAATATCTTCATCCGTGTGGGCCAGGGAGGTGAAACCCGCTTCAAATTGAGAAGGTGCCAGATAAATACCCTGCTCCAGCATGCCTCGGTGGTAGCGGCTAAACTTCGCCAAGTCAGACTTTTTCGCATCATCATAGTTCCGCACGGGATCACCAGTGAAGAACATCCCAAACATCCCACTGATATTGCCCCCAGTGACTTCATGGCCAGCTTCCCGGGCAATATTCAACAAACCATCCGTGAGCTTTTTCGTGATGGTTTCGAGCTTTTCATAAGTTCCGGGACGTTGCAATAGTTCCAGGGTTTTAATCCCGGCGGTCATCGCCAGAGGGTTACCGGACAGAGTCCCCGCTTGGTACATAGGCCCAGCCGGTGCCACCATGGACATAATATCCTTACGACCACCATAGGCCCCCACTGGTAAACCACCACCGATCACTTTACCGAGGGTGGTCAAATCGGGAGTGACACCAAATTTTGCCTGGGCACCACCGTAGGAAATCCGGAACCCAGTCATTACTTCATCAAAGACCAACAAAGCGCCATTTTCTTGGGTGAGTTCTCGTAAACCTTCAAGGAAACCAGCATCGGGCACAATAAACCCAGAGTTACCCACGACAGGCTCAAGGATTACCCCAGCAATCTCCCCTGGATTTTCGCTGAAAAGTTTTTTAACAGCTTCAAGATCATTGTAAGGAGCGGTGAGAGTCGTTGCGGTGGTTGTCTTAGGGACGCCAGGGGAATCGGGTAGGCCAAGGGTTGCCACCCCAGAACCCGCCTGGACGAGGAACATATCAGCGTGGCCATGGTAGCAGCCTTCAAATTTGATGATTTTTTCCCGACCGGTGAAAGCCCGCATCAACCGCAGCACGGACATACAAGCCTCTGTACCGGAGTTCACAAAGCGCACCATCTCGATACTGGGTACGGCATTGATCACCATCTCAGCAAGGATATTTTCCTTGAGACAAGGGGCGCCGAAGCTGGTTCCTTTCTCAAGGGTTTCCCGGAGAGCGGCATTCACTTCATCGTTGGCATGGCCACAGATCGCGGGCCCCCAGGTGCCGACATAGTCAATGTACTCGTTGCCATCAACGTCCCAAACGCGTGACCCTTTTACCCGGTCAAAAACGATGGGTTGTCCACCGACGGATTTGAAGGCACGCACTGGGGAGCTAACACCACCGGGCATTAGCTTTTGGGCAGCACTAAAAATCTCTTCGGATTTAGTTGTGTTTAAGGCTGTAGTCACCAAATGTTTCTCCTTGTCGCAAGTTGTCTTAAAGCTGAGTTTTTGTATTTTGTTAAAATAGGCGGCTCTGATGGCTTTGTGGAAAGCATCCCAATGCAGGGAGTCATTATAACGGATTACTATTTTACGCAGGAACAGTCACGGAAATGTCCCTTAGGGGGATAGTTTTTGGGGACTGGGAGTTTACCAACAGGTAATTTGTCGTTTGTTGCGGAAGTTTAGGTAAGGATTTATGTCTGCGATCGCCGTTCGTTTTATGCCCAATGACGTCACCGTCAGCGCCCGAGCTGGGGAACCGATGATCGAGGTGGCGCGCCGGGCTGGGGTGTCTATCCCTACGGGTTGCTTGATGGGCTCTTGCCACGCCTGTGAAGTGGAGCTGGACGATGGCACCAGTCTTTGCGCCTGTATTAGTGGTATTCCAGGCGATCGCCCTGAACTCACAATTCACCTGTTTAGTGATCCAGTTTGGTGAAGCAACGCCATTATCAAAGATTCTCACAAAGCTTATACCGTGAGCATTTCAGGGACTCAAAATGCCTTTTTGACAGGATTAAAGCGTATCATTTTATACAGAATGTTAGTGGTAAACATTTTAAAAAACAGGGTGCTTTAGAATAACCGAAATCAACTCCTAAACTTCAAGTTGGATTTGATTTTTGGAAAACATCTTTGCTCTGAATAACTGTCAGTAAGTTGCCAACGGTCAAAATTTCAAAGGCAGTCACTAGGACGATTTCCCAGCGCCTAGGGCCTGTATTAAATCTGTGCAGCTTCAGACCATAGGTCGTTTTTCCGCAACTTTCGTTGATGGAATTGGAAAAGGTTACTTCTGCTACCATTGCCGAATTTTGCCTGTGTTATTCCATTGAGTGAATGCCTAAACAACATCTCAAAACTAATGCCTAAGTCAACTTTTCAACAACGTGGATGGGCACGGGAAGACGTTATGACCTACGCCAAAGACAACAGTGTAGTACTTCGTTTTACCCGCCAAATCTCCCGTCATTTTTCTCCTACCTGGCTCGCTTGTATTCCGTTAGCAGCGATCATCACCGTTGTTTGGGGCACTGCCGCCATGGCACAGTCCGAGGGTGTTGAAGCCGCCGGCCAAGTGCAAATTATCCTGGACACCATCTTCTTGCTTATCGCTTCTGTCCTTGTCATCTTCATGAATGCTGGATTTGCGATGCTCGAAGCGGGTTTTTGTCGCCAGAAAAATACCGTTAACATCCTTGCTAAAAACTTGATCGTTTTTGCGATCGCCACCATTGCCTACTGGGCGATTGGCTACGCTTTCATGTATGGCGAAGGTAGTTCCTTTATCGGCCTGCAGGGCTTTTTCTTCAACGGTAGCAGTATCCCCTACACCGGCGAAGAGTGGTACACCATGGATGGTGAAACCCAAATTCTGAACTTTGTTCCTGAAAGTGTTTCCTTCCTGTTCCAGGTTGCGTTCGCCGCTACCGCTGCTACCATCGTTTCCGGGGCCGTGGCCGAGAGGATCAAATTCGATGCTTTTTTGATTTTTAGCTTTTTGCTTGTGGCTGTTTCCTATCCCATCACCGGTCACTGGCAGTGGGATGGCGGTTGGTTAAATCAGTTTGGCTTCCATGATTTCGCTGGTTCTACTGTTGTGCACTCCGTTGGGGGCTGGGCTGCTCTCGTTGGTGCGGCAATTGTTGGGCCTCGTTTAGGAAAGTACCGCGATGGTCAAGTCCATGCCGTTCCTGGTCACAATATGAGTATTGCCACTCTAGGCTGCCTCATCCTGTGGATTGGTTGGTTTGGTTTTAACCCTGGTTCTCAATTGGCAGCAGATGCAGCTGTTCCCTACATCGCAATTACCACCAACCTTGCTGCCGCTGCGGGCGGAATCACGGCTACGGCTACGGCTTGGCTAAAGGATGGCAAACCCGACCTCTCCATGATTATCAACGGTGTTCTGGCTGGCTTAGTTGGGATTACTGCTGGTTGTGATAGCGTGAGTTTCCTGTCCGCTGTGATCATTGGGGCGATCGCCGGTGTGCTCGTAGTTTTTGCTGTTGCTTTCTTCGACTCAATCAAGATTGATGATCCTGTTGGTGCAACCTCTGTTCACCTCGTCTGCGGTACCTGGGGCACCCTGGCTGTTGGGTTATTCAAAATGGATGGCGGTGGCCTGTTCACTGGTGGTGGCATCACCCAACTCATCGCTCAAATTGTTGGGATTCTCTCGATCGGTGGGTTTACTGTTGCCTTCAGCTTCATCGTTTGGTATGTTCTCGTTGCTGTCCTTGGCGGTATCCGCGTTGAAGAAGAAGAAGAAGTCCGCGGTCTCGACATTGGCGAACACGGCATGGAAGCATACAGTGGCTTTGTAAAAGAGTCCGATGTGATTTTCCGTGGCACTGCCAGTGGCAAGGAAGGGTAAAATCTACCCCGTTATTAATTCTTAAATTAATCTAAAAATTTTCCCCAACCTCTCTTGATCAAAGGGAGGTTTTTTCGTATCGAAATTATATTTTCGACCCCAAAAGGCGATCGCCTCCCATAGAACAGATCCCCATCATGGGACGAGCCATCCAATTCATTGCTCCAGGACATTTATACCGCTACTTTTGCTCAACATATCAGAATTATTCTCGTATTACTTCGCTCTCCTCCCTCCAGTATCAGGCTACAAACCCTTGAAAATACTGAAAAAGGGCCGCCAGACTGGCCCTTTCCCTGAGAAAAGCGATGGCGATTGCCGATTTTTATTAAGTTTTGTGACGAATATTTTTACAAGATGTAATGTTTAAATCCCAAGAGACGTTGTATAACATTTACCTAAGATTAAGAGTCAAACCCATCATTCCCCTAAAGCCCACGGCTTACGGGAAAAAGACGATGATCTCCCTTCGGCAACCCGAAAATCAGCACAACTAAACCAAGTGTAAAGTTTCTTAAATGCCAAGGTGAAAAAACAGCAAAAATAGCTGACACTCTTAATTGTCTTTGGGGATCAACTTCCCACCCGAAAGCAAGCCGCAATAATCTTAGGTTTTGTCTTCAGTAAGGGCCCCCTTAGAAACTGCTTCACTTTTTTAGTAAGCACAACACACAAATAAATCCCACTCATCAAAATATAAGTAGGAGATAAAAACATGTTTGATATTTTTACCCGGGTCGTTTCTCAGGCTGATGCCCGAGGTGAGTTCGTTTCCAGCGATAAGCTCGAAGCCCTCAAAAAAGTTGTTGCCGAAGGCACCAAGCGTTCTGACGCTGTAAGCCGCATGACCAACAATGCTTCTGCCATTGTTACCAACGCTGCTCGTCAACTCTTCGCTGACCAACCCCAACTCATCGCTCCCGGTGGAAATGCTTACACCAACCGTCGCATGGCTGCTTGTCTCCGCGACATGGAAATCATCCTCCGCTACATCACCTACGCAACCTTCACTGGCGATGCTTCCGTTCTGAACGACCGCTGCCTCAATGGTCTTCGTGAAACCTACGTTGCTCTCGGTGTTCCCGGTGCTTCCGTTGCTGCTGGTGTGCGTGCCATGGGTAAAGCCGCTGTAGCGATCGTTATGGATCCCTCCGGCGTTACTGCTGGCGACTGCAGCTCTCTCCAACAAGAGATCGAACTCTACTTCGAAACCGCTGCTAAAGCTGTTGAATAATTTTTTAAATTCAACTCTGACATTCCTCGTTTTTGAGTCTTGCTTAATTTGTAAGACATCTTTTTAAAGAAAATTATTGATAACCCATAGGGAGATAATCTGACAATGAAAACCCCTCTTACCGAAGCAGTAGCACTCGCTGATTCCCAAGGCCGTTTCCTCAGCAACACTGAACTCCAGTACCTCTATGGTCGTCTGCGCCAAGGTGCTTTCGCTCTGGAAGCTGCTCAAACTCTGACTGCAAAAGCTGACAGCCTCGTTGCTGGCGCTGCTCAAGCTGTTTACAGCAAGTTCCCCTACACCACTAGCACTCCCGGCAACAACTTTGCTGCTGACCAACGTGGTAAGGACAAGTGTGCTCGTGACATCGGCTACTACCTCCGCATGGTAACTTACTGCCTCATCGCCGGTGGTACTGGCCCCATGGATGAGTACCTCATCGCTGGTGTTGATGAAATCAACCGTACCTTCGACCTTTCTCCCAGCTGGTACGTTGAAGCTCTCAAGCACATCAAAGCAAACCACGGTTTGACTGGTGATGCTGCTACTGAAACTAACAACTACATCGACTACGCAATCAACGCTCTCAGCTAGTTTTGCTTAGTCTAGGCCCGGATGGGTAAGTGGTGTTCAGCTTAATTGTTGGGTTCTACTTATTTCTCCGGGTCTTGTTCTATCTAAAAACATTGGTTTAACAAGGAGTATTAGGCAAATGCCAGTTACTGTTGCCGCCTCTCGCTTGGGAACCGCCGCCTTTGACCAAGCACCGGTTGAATTGCGTGCTAACTATTCTCGAGATGATGCACAAACTGTCATCCGTGCTGTCTATCGTCAGGTTTTGGGCAATGACTACATCATGTCCTCCGAGCGTTTAACAGCTGCGGAATCTCTGTTCACAAATGGGTTTATTTCTGTACGGGACTTTGTCCGTGCTGTTGCCCAGTCTGAACTGTACAAAGAAAAGTTTTTATATAACAACTTTCAGACCCGCGTTATTGAATTAAATTTCAAACATTTACTGGGTCGGGCTCCCTACGATGAGTCTGAAGTTATCGAGCACCTCGATCGCTATCAAAATGAAGGTTTTGAAGCGGACATCAACTCCTATATCGACAGCGCTGAATATACCGAAAACTTCGGGGATAATGTTGTTCCCTATATCCGGAGCTACGTTGTTCAGCCTGGCCATCGCACCGTTGGTTTTACTCGGATGTTCAGTCTACAACGGGGTTATGCCAACAGTGATCGCGCTCAGATTGCGGGAAATGCTTCCCGTTTAGCCCAGGAGTTGGCTCGTAACACTACATCTGCGGTGGTTGGCCCCTCCGGTGCCAATGAAGGTTGGGCATACCGGGCTGCGGCTGATGATTACCATCCTGGTCAGTCCCTTGGTGGGGCCACTGGTCTCAGTGCGGATGATCAAATTGTTCGGGTAGAAGTGTCGGCTCTGTCTACACCCCGTTATCCCCGCATTCGTCGTAGTAGTCGGGTTTTCTTTGTACCGGTATCTCGTCTGTCCCAAAAGCTGCAGGAAATCCAGCGGATGGGTGGTAGAGTCGCCAGTATTTCACCTGCTGGTCAGTAATAAGAGACGTTTTTAGTTAAAGGTCTCAAGGCTTGCTGGCCTAGGCAACCGATGAAAATCAGGGACAAAATTTGAGAGGGGGTCTAAGCTTCTCGGTTTTGTGCCTGGTTTTGGCGACTTTACCTTAAGCGTTTATTGTACATAAATCTTTACGGAGTTCCAAGGAAGGAAAATGTTAAGTCAATTTGCGAATGGAACGGAAGCGGCTTCTCGGGTGTTTACCTATGAGGTGCAGGGATTACGTCAAACGGAAGAAACTGCGAATCAGGAATACCAAGTCCGTCGTAGTGGCAGTGTTTTTATTAATGTGCCTTACAGCCGGATGAATGAGGAAATGCAACGGATTTTGCGCCTCGGCGGTAAGATTGTTTCGATCAAACCCTATGATGGTGGCATCTTAGCAGATTAAGCTAACGTGGAATAAATTCAGATATTTGAAAGGTTTTGCAATTTAACCTATGTTTTTTCAGCGGGGTAATGGGGAGTTTCTGATACTCTCGGTTACTCCGATTTGTTTTTGGGCAGGAGAGAGATGATGGCAGATTGGGAAATGGCGGCGGAGTGGACCCTAGAGGAGGCGATCGCCAATATTGAGCAAACGGAAGATCCGGGGAAACGATATTATGC
>JAYKIK010000151.1:0-4726 GCA_035284725.1 Synechococcus sp. | reverse complement strand
GCTCGGCGGCATTGGTCACGCCCTTGTCTCCGCTGTGGAGGAAGCTTGTTTTTTCCATAATCTAGTGCGCCACAGCCAAACCCAGTTTGAAATGAAAGGGAATAATCCCCTCACGGAAAACTATTCGGTACTGCGTCCAGAGGTTTTAACAGATGCCCAAGGTAGCGCGATCGCCCAGAAAAATACGCGACTACTGCGGCAATTACTTGATTTTGATGTGGTGATTATTGCCGGTCAAGCGAAAAGTCATTGTGTGGCCTGGACGGTTTCGGATTTACTCACGGAAATTTTGGCAGTGGACTCACGGCTGGCTCGAAAAATTTATCTTCTTGAAGATTGCACATCACCGGTGGTGATCCCCGGGGTCGTAGATTTTACCGTCGCCGCCGACCAAGCTTTTGCTCGTTTTGCCGCTGCGGGGATGCATCTTGTTCAGTCCACGGTGGCGATCGCCGATTTCCCAGGCCTTAACTGAATGTTGCGAGATTAAGGGAATTGTGTACAATCTAGCCAACATTCAAACCTCTCCTACAATAGGGAAATAACAATACACAGACAAAAGAAGGGTCTATGGCAACGGAAAAGACGGCAAGTGAAGCGGCTTTATCGGAAAGGGAAATTGAAATTGTCGATTTAGTGGCAGCGGGCCTGACGAACCATGAGATTGCCGCGCGCCTCGATATCAGTAAACGCACGGTGGACAATCACATCAGTAACATTCTCACAAAAACCGCCACGGATAATCGGGTTTCCCTTGTGCGGTGGGCTTTGCAGTGGGGAAAGGTATGTCTCGACAATGTAAATTGCTGTACCCTGCCGAACCAGCCGACGCCCTCCGATTCATGAAGCCACTCTGGGCGATCGCCTTGCTGGGGATTGTCTCCAGCGGTTGTCAAAATGCGAGTTTCGTCACCCCCCCGGCGGCTCCCCTGGGAAATAACCTCAATAGCCTCCACAGTGAGAAAAATCCCCGCCTGTCCGACGATGGTCGATATTTAGTCTTCAGTAGCGATCGCCGCCAGCAACGGCGTATTTTTTTATATGATCTCGCCCAACGCAAGCTTTTACCTCTCCCCGGTCTGAACCAACCCAATGTGTTTTACGACCAGCCGGATATCAGTCGCAATGGTCGTTTCATTGTCTATACCTCCGAACAGGAAGGGAAAACCAATATCTATCTCTACGACCGACAAACCTTCCAAAGCCAAAATCTCACTCGCACCTACACCGGCCAAGTGCGCAACCCCACCATCAGCGGCGATGGTCGTTGGGTGGCCTTTGAAGGCGATCGCACGGGGCAATGGGATATTGAAGTGATCGATCGGGGTGTACAACCAGATTTAATCGAAGCAGAATAATTTCGGCATAGGAGCAGCCAGCTTTAATTCTTATTGTATGGTCGCCCTCCCATATTTCTACAGAAAGGCGATCGCCATTATTTCATCGATTAATCAACCCCTTCAATGGGAGCAAAACCTTGACGCTGAACATTTTCTGTCACATGACGCGGTTCGAGAAATTGTAATAAATAATCAGGTCCCCCAGCCTTGGAGCCAACACCCGACATCTTGAACCCACCAAACGGTTGACGCGATACGATCGCCCCCGTAATCCCTCGATTGATATAGAGATTACCCACTTCAAAATCCTCCGTTGCCATGTCAATATGTTTGGGAGTTCGTGAATAAATCCCACCCGTTAAAGCGTAATCTGTGCCATTCGCAACGGCTAAAGCTTCATCAAAGGTTTTGACTTTAATCACTGCTAAAACAGGACCAAAAATTTCCTCTTGGGCAATAATATGATCTGCTTTTACTTCAGTGAAAATAGTAGGAGAAACATAGAAACCATTATCAGGAACTTCGGTCTCAAACGCCACTTTTGATTGTTCCTTTGCCTTGAGAATATAGTCCTTGATTTTTGCTTGGGCAGAACCATCAATGACGGGTCCCATTTTGACGCTAGGGTTATCCGTTTCACCGACTTTAATTGATTTAACAGCTTCAACTAAACGCTCAACAAACGTATCGTGAACGCTGTCCATGACGATCGCCCGCGAACAGGCAGAACATTTTTGACCGCTATAGCCAAACGCCGATTGCAGCACACCCGCCACCGCTTGATCGAGGTCGGCACTGGCATCGACGATAATCGCGTTTTTCCCGCCCATCTCGGCAATGACGCGCTTGAGATGCTTTTGACCCGGTTGCACGATCGCCGCATTGGCGTAAATATCACAGCCCACTTCGCGAGAACCAGTGAAGGCAATCAGGTGGACATCGGGATGTTTGACCATGTAATTGCCGACGGTGGAACCACGCCCCGGCACGAATTGGAACACGCCTTTGGGCATTCCCGCTTCGATGAGAATTTCAGCGATTTTTGCACCAATGACACTCGATGTTGCCGCAGGTTTGAGCAGGGTGCAATTACCCGATACCAACGCCGCAACGGTCATGCCAGTGGCGATCGCAAAGGGGAAATTCCAAGGGGAAATCACCAACGCAATGCCACGGGGTTGATAGAAATAACGGTTCGTTTCGCCTGCCACATCGTACTTTTTGAAGCCGCGCACCTGCGACAAATCATCGGGTTTCACGTCGTAGCCATTCTGCAAACGCTCCATTTCATCGGCATAAAATCGACAAAAATCGATCGCCTCAGAAACTTCAGGATCAGCCTCCCGCAAGGTTTTACCCGTTTCCAAACAAATCCATGCATTCAACTCATGGCGACGGGCTTCCATCAAATCGCCAGCTTTACGGAGAATATTGGCGCGTTCCGATACTGGGGTTTTCTTCCATGCCGGAAATGCCGCTTTTGCCGCTTTTAACGCTTCTTCCGCCTGTTCCTGCGAAATTTGCCCAATTTTACCCACTAGCTCACTGGAGCGCGACGGATTGACAGAATCCACAAAATTAGCCGTTTGCACATATTGCCCATCGATAAACGGCAGATAGGTTTTGTCGAGTTCCTCTTTGACGCGCATCAACGCATACTTCCCTTTGTCACGCAGGTCGGGATGCGCATAATCGGTATTGGGGGCAGCCTTAAAATGAATGGGACTAACGGCGACATCATGAATGGTTGCGTCTAAATTGCCTTGCGGGGGCGCAATCAACTCTTCAATGGGGCGTTCTTCGAGATTTTGCCGTAAAAAGGAGCTATTTGCCGTATTTTCGAGCAAACGACGAATCAGATACGCCATCCCCGGCAGAATTTTACCGTAGGGACAATAGACCCGCACGCGCTGCCCCTGTTGCACCAACGCCTTCGCCAATTGGTCGCCCATGCCGTACAACACCTGACATTCAAAGCGACGACGGGGAATTTTTAACTCGGTGGCGATCGCACAAGCCAGAGCCTGAGTCCGCACATTATGACTCGCGACGGCAGCATACAAATACTCGTGATTTTCCAAGAGCAACCGCACCATGCGCTCATAATTGATGTCTGTTGCTCCTTTTTCGTTAAATACGGGCTGTTCCCAGTGATTTTGCAGCGCAGTAATGGTTTCCTGATCCCAATAAGCACCCTTCACCAAGCGCACCGTGATCGGCGTACCGCGTTTTTTCGCCCACTCAATCAAATTTTCGAGGTCAGCGTAGGAATCCCGCAGATAGCCCTGCAACGTCATGCCGATATCACTGCGCGTCTTAAATTCGTCCTCCAGCAAAACCTCCTTCAAAATCGCCAGCGTCAAGGTTTTGTAGCTGTAATGCTCCATGTCGAAATGCACCGCCACGCCTAATTCCCGCGCCGTCCGCAACAACAAGCGCACCCGTTCCGCCACATTTTCCTTACTGCCCACCGGGTCGAGGGGGTCAAATTGCGAATAGAACGCCGTCAACTTTACCGATACTTGCACTTTCGGCAGATCCTCACCATCCGCCTGATCAATCTGGGGAACCGTAGACCAATGCTTTGCCTCCGCCGCCAAATCCGTCATCAAATCGAGGTACGTCTGCTGATATTTCGCCGCTTCCGACTCCGTGATCACCGCCTCACCCAACAGATCAATCGTAAAACCCATCTTCTCTTTGCGGAGTTTTTCGATGGTTTTAAGCACCTGTTTCGTATTTTCGCCAGAAATATATTTAAAAGCTAAGGTTTCCACTGCCTTACTAATCGTCGCAGCAGCAATCTGGGCTGGGGGCGAGTTCGGTTCAGTGAAATTCAGAATACCTTTGAGCGCAGTGGGTAGTTCGACTGAGGATTCCCCTAAATACTGTTGTAAATGTTGGGCGATCGCCGCATTATCAGGCAGAGCAGGCAGAGCATCGATGAAGCGAAACAATTGCACCCGTAAATGGGGATTACCCATCGTCCAGTCCAGCAATTTATCATCTAGACGCATCTGATCCTGCAATTTCGCCAAAAATGACCGTTTTTCCCGCGTTGCTGAGATTAACTCCTTCGCCAACTGTTGCGTGCGAGCTTCGTAACCAGCCTGAGCATCCATGACCACAGTGAACAATTCTCCGAAGAAAGACCTAGGGTCAATTTTCCCGGAAACAGGCTAGCCCCATGGTAATGGTTTTGTCAGCATTTCAAGATTTCTGAGCTTAGGTGATCCTTGAACGGGCCGGTAAATCCTGGGGGGAGGGGGGTTCGGTGATGATGGTTGCCAGTTGACTCAAAAATTGGGCGAAGGTTTCGGCCTTAATCGCCAGTTGAATGGCTTGGGGTAGAAATTCTGGGGCGATGTCTGGTAGTTGTTCTTGGT
>JAYKIK010000150.1:0-3908 GCA_035284725.1 Synechococcus sp. | reverse complement strand
GGGGAGGGGGGTTCGGTGATGATGGTTGCCAGTTGACTCAAAAATTGGGCGAAGGTTTCGGCCTTAATCGCCAGTTGAATGGCTTGGGGTAGAAATTCTGGGGCGATGTCTGGTAGTTGTTCTTGGTAGTCGGGACTGGGTTGGCAAAAACGGCTCTGGCAAATTTCCCCTAGCACTGCCTTGAAGGTGGCCTGTTGCTCTTGGTGTAAATGCTCTAGGGCTGCAGTTTGCTGATTAATCGTCTGGAGGAGTTGTTGGAGGGAACGGCCCAAAATCCCTAGTTCATCGGGGCGATCGCCAAAACTTGCAAAGAGTTCTGGGTCAAAATTCTGGTGTTCAATGGCAGCAACGGCCATCGCTGTGATGGTATAGAGTTCTTCGAGGGATTCAGCATTTTCTCGATGGTTGCGCTCTAGGGCGTCGATCACTTGGTTGTAACGGGTGGCAATATGGCCAATTTCCGTAAAGGGCTCCACTGGGACCCGCAGGGTTAAGTCCTGGGTTGCAGCTTGATGATCCATGATTTGAAAGAGCTCATAGGCATCGGTTTTTGCCCCATGTTCCGAAATATTTAGCCCCAAAGCTTCGGCCTCTGGGGACACCCGCAGGGGATACCAATGGTTGAGGATTTTTAAAATCACCCAGGTTAAGCCGACCCCCCACAGGAGAGCCACTCCCACCCCTAACAGTTGCACCAGAATCTGCCCATAGCGCCCCTCGACATTGCCAAATAGACCGACGCAAAGGGTTCCCCATAGGCCTGCTCCCCCATGGACGGCGATCGCCTCCACTGCATCATCAATTTTGTAACGTTTTAAGAGACTAGAAACCCACCGGGCCACCCCCGCCGCCGTAACGCCCACCACCACAGCCAAGGGACTGGATATAAGATGACAACAGGCAGTCACCGCCACTAAGCCAGCCAGGGAGCCATTGATAATTTCTTCCACCTCAGAGCGCTTCAAATACCACTGACTGAGGAGTATCGCCGTTACCATGCCCGCTGTCCCCGCCAACACTGTGTTGACAATAATTTGAGGCACTTGATTATTAAAAGCGAAGGTACTGCCTCCATTAAACCCAAGCCACCCGACCCACAGAAGTAGCGCCCCCAACACCGCAAAAGGGAGATTTGAACCTTGAATTTTCTGTGACCCTGTTGCCGAAAAACGTCCTTGCCGAGGCCCCACAATTATCAACGTCCCCAAGCTAACCCAGGCCCCCATGCTATGCACCACCGTACTACCCGCAAAATCAATAAATCCGAGTTGTTGTAACCAGCCTGTTTCGTTCCAAGCCCAATGGCCAAAAATCGGATAGATCAAGCCCGAAACCAGAAGTACGATAAAAATATAAGCCTCAAATTTTAAGCGTTCGGCGATCGCCCCGGAAATAATGGTCGTCGCAGTGCCACAAAACATCGCCTGGAAGAGAAAAAAGGTAGCCCCCTGGGCATTTGTTTCTGCCGCTAAGAAAAAATCATTACTGCCAATCCATCCCCCCACAGAACGCCCAAACATTAAGCCATAACCTAGGACCCAAAAAAGCATCACCGAGAGGCCAAAATCCGAGAGATTTTTTACAGCAACGTTAATACTATTTTTTGTCCGTGTGAGGCCCGATTCTAGGCACATAAAGCCCGCCTGCATCAGCAATACCAGACCGGAACAGATGAGTAACCAGAGTTGATCAAGCATGGCTTACTTTTTTCCTGAAAATCTTTTTCATTGCTTAAAACATCACTTGGGCTGAATCAATTGATAGAAACGTGCGAATTTAGGAATATCTTCCCCATGGCCTAAAACCACTAAAATATCGCCAGAATTTAACATTAAAGTAGGATTTGGATGGGTGATAAATTCCCCTTGAAAGCGTTGTAAAGCCACCACAATAAAGGCTCCTTTCCCGCGGATTTCTAGCTCCCGTACTGTTTTCCCCACCAAAGAAGAGGTAGAGGCGATCGCCAATTCAATCATCTGGACATTGATCTGCTGCAACAGGTCGTTAAGCTGTTCCTGCTGGGCAGACTGACTAAAAAAATCCGTCGCCGGTGGTGTTGTAATTAAATTCGCCATCCTCGCCCCACTGACGGTAGCTGGTGAGATCACATGGTCGGCCCCTGCCAATCTCAGTTTCTTTTCGGTACTCGGCACTTCCCCCCGGGCCAAAATTAACAACTCCGGATTCAATTCCCGCGCAGTTAGAGTAATAAATACATTGCTTGCATCACTATCCAATACCGTCGCTAATGCCTTCGCCCGACCAATGCCCATCTCCTGCAATACCAACTCATCCGCCGGATCCCCTTCTTTACTCAGATAGCCCCGTTGATTGGCGATCGCCAGCTGTTCCGGATCAATACTAATCACCACAAAGGACTGTCCTGCTGTCCCGAGTTTTTGAGCTAAAACTTGGCCAATATGACCAAAACCACAAATAATAGTATGATTTTCTAAACTAGAAATACTTTTGCGCTGCCGTTCTGCCGCAAAAGCCCGGTTAATTTCCCCTTCCGTCACCATTTGGACAAAACCTCCCACCCCATAAATAGCCGCTGATGTACCCGCTAAGATGACAAAAATCGTGAAGAGCTTTTCTGGTGTCGTCTCCAGAGGCTTTACTTCCCCATAGCCCACCCCAAACACCGTAATCACGACCATATAGAAAGATTCCAGGGCAGTCCAGCCAAAAAGCATATAGCCGCCAATCGCTATGACAATGGTGATTAAAAAAAAGATCGACCCAGTTGCTACCCGTTGGAGAGGAGTTTGGGGAAATTGAGGTGTAGCCTGGGGACGATCCATACCCTGAGTAACTAAAAAATACTCTCGATAATCACCCTAAAGTATGGCAGTTTCCCCCAATCCAGCTTGTATCTAATTTAGCCTCTCTGAAAATCAAAGTTTTCCAGAATCTAATCCTGACCTTTTGCTGGAAATTTTTTACTATCGGAATATCTGCTTTATTTATCCATTTCTCTGGCCGTTTAGCAGAAATGAATCTAATAAAATTAAATAAAAAAAGTCCCCAAGTCACTTGAGGAAAGCCAAACAACATCCAACTTCTTTAAAGCAGCATTTTTTACTCTATATTCTGCAGATAAGTTTAGGAATTAGAATGAAGAAAATTCCAGATTAACCTTAATGCTAAGCAGAAAAATAACCCTTTCAATTCAATAAAGTCAGTCACTATTTGGAGGTGCGGAGAAAATTTACTAGGTTTATTTAATAGCTGCTGCCACCACCTGATAACCACATCAAATTAAAACCAACACTCACATCATTATTGGCTCGACGAATGAAACTACCGATATCAGTCATGCCAGCACCATTAGTACCATAAACACCTAAACCCAGATTAGATTTAGGAAATAGATAACGTAAGCCAGCTCCCCAAATAGTGGGATCATCACTAAACATCGGAGTGATTTCTCCAATGAACTGAAAGCCAGGATATAGTTGAAGATTGATACCTAGACCTGTACCAAAAATACTTTCATCAGAAAATAATGCGACCTTTGGATTTAACTTAAAAGTAACCATATCATTGGGAGAATAAGCAAAAGATAGCTCCCCCGAAAAAGAATCAGTACCATCTTGAAGCACAACTGCACTTCTAGCACCTAAAGAAAGAGGATCACCTTGGGCTTGATTCAAAAAATTAAATTTAGTTGCAATACCGGATTTAAAATCATGAGAGTTTCAATTGAGTAATGTTAAGTAAAAATAGGATAAGCCATTTTTCAAAAAATACTGCTCATGACAATTCACTGTCCCCAATGTAAGAGGCTGTTTATAAAGTAAATCTTTAGGAAGCTAACCGATGTAACATCAGACGACTCATCGAAGCATAAATCGCGGCCTCGGATACTTCTGATAATTGCTCATAGTCTTTACTGAGACGACGAT
>JAYKIK010000149.1:0-12210 GCA_035284725.1 Synechococcus sp. | reverse complement strand
AGTAAATCCGCCACGGCGATGGTTTGGGGCAGTCCTTTAGTCGGTTCCGGGCGGTGGGGATGGATCACAATCGCATCTTTTTCTGGATCCACCGGGACAATGTCTAAAATTTCCTTGGGGGGGGTGGGCTTAAAAATCTCCCAGTCAATGCCCGTGGAAACAACGAGTAACCGTTCCTCTAGTTCCGGCAAAAAGCGCCCCATGGTCTCCGCATAAAACCGTCGGGAATATTCTGACACCGCAATCAGGCGATCGCCTTGGAACAAAAATCCCCCTAAAATCGTTTCTGGATAGACGTTATCCCGGAGGGCCACCACCGTCGGAATGTGCTGATAGGCGTAGGGAAAGAGAAATTCCCCATCGTGCATATAAAAGCGGTCGGCCCCATCCAGATGTTCCGCCACATCCTGCATCATGTTCGCAATGTCATAGGCGGGCACAGCATAGGGCTGGGGGAAAGGCTGCTGGAAGCGCAAAATCGGCTTAACTAAAACGTTTTCATGCCACCGAAAGACCGTGCAACTGTCCGCACAACGGGTCGAGAGAATCACCACCTCATGGCCCAACTCCCCCAGATACACGGAAATATTCTTAATCTGCTTCGGTGCGCCCCCGGTCACATGGTCACGGAACAGCGGGTTAATGGAAAACATGACAATTTTCATGGGTCGCACAGCAACATCAACGGCAAAAAAACATCACCTATTCAATCGGTACAAGGTGAAGCCCAGTTTAAGGTTCGACTAGGGAATGCGCTTAAAATCATGGATCTGTAAACGACTGTCCCGCAGGGTACCGCCGATCTTTGTAATGCCACCAAAGGCTTTAATGTGGGCAATCATGGCTTCCCGTAACAGCAAGTCCGTATCTTTACTGGGCAAAACATCCAGGTTAAATAGGGAAATATCGGGATGTTTGCGGGAAAATTTAGTTTCCCAGGGGCGTGCGGTTTGGCGGATAAAACTGTGGGTGACAAAGGTAAAAGTCTGGGTCAGTTGGTCCTTTAAGGGGGTACCCTTCAGTAAAATATTTTTGGCCTCGGCAGTGGTGCGGCGATCGCCAAGATCAATGACGTAACGCACTTCTTCGCTGAATTGCACAAAGCCCCTCTCTAAATGAGGTTCCCCTAAACGGTTAGCCCGACGGGCATTGTCTTGTAAGAGGGTCAAAAGTTCTCCCCCCGTAATTTGCACCAAGCGTAGAGTATCTGCGTGGGGCATCACCGCAAACCAATCACCATAAACCAAGGTATCTGGGGGAAGTCCCGTCCGTAACACGGCGGCATCGGTGAGGGCGAAATCCACGGCATAACCCTGTTTTCTGGCTTGGGTAACCATTCCCGCAGTAATAAAATTAGCAAAAGCGGATTCGTGGCTGGCAAAGTCATTTAAAACCGCATCGGTGGTGAGATCGGGATGGTCGATGACGGTGCCCAGGGGGTGATTGAGTTTTTGGTGTAGAGCAGTGACGAGGGGGGCAATGTGGGTTTGTTCAAAGGTCGGCTCCACGGGGAGATCCGCAGTGACGGTGAGTTTAGCGTTGGTGACGGTGGCGGCGGGCGGCTGACCCCGGAGGGTAATGGTCACTTCCCCAAGAAAGCGGCCGAGGGTACTGGCCTGGACAATGGGAATGCCGTTGACGATATTGTCTTCCTCTAACCCTGTTTCATTCAAAATGTGGTGGGTATGACCGCCGATAATTAGATCCACCGCCCCAGAGGGTAAAGCTTCGGCCAATTGGCGATCGCCATAACCCTCAACCACGGCACTGGTCGCCTGGAGGTCGTTCCCGAGGTGGCTGAGAATCATTAGGGTGTGGCAGTAGGGGCGTAACACAGGCAATAAATTTTTGACCACCTGCACCGGATCCAGAAAAGTTAAATAGCGGGCATCGGCTCCCTTCATTTGGGCCGGCGTTGTCAAGCCGATCACCCCGACCCGGACGCCTTTGATATCGAAGAGGGCGGCTGGATAAATGCTGGATTTTAGGGTAATGGGCAGAATTAAATTGGCAGACAAGAGCGGGAAGTTTTCCGACTGTGCCACCATCTGAGCGAGAGCTTGGGTCCCTAAATCCAAGTCATGATTACCCAGAGCAGCAGCATCTACTCCCAGTGCCTGATAGAGGTTATAGGGATGATATACCTCTCCCAATAGAGCATCAAAGGGAGTCCCAATCATGTCATCGCCCGCCGAAAGCAGAAGGACACCGGCCTGGGGATTTGCCGCATACTTGCATTGTTGCGCCTGGTAACGGGAGACGATGCGAGAAAAAACGGGCATATTGCCCTCAGGGCTAGGGTGACTGATGCGCCCATGGAGATCGTTGAAATGGAGAACTTTTAGGCGAAAGGGGGTTGTAATCGGTAGATCGGTAGCCTTGGGGATTTGGTAGCGGCTGGAAATATTGGGATCGGTTTCAATCCTGGTAATGACTTTGCTGGGATCGCCGACGAATAAAAAGCGCGATCGCCCCTGATTTTTGGCCTGGTAGGGAGCGGCGATGAGGCGCAGAGGATTAGGGGTCAGTTTCGTCGGGGATGCAGAGGACTCGGAGATGGGGGCATTGGGCTGATGGTTCACGGCACTTCCCAAAAAGCGTGCGGCCCAAACAAAGGGGCGGACCGATAATGTACCGCAAGGTTCTCACAATTGTTTAATCATCACGTTAAGGTTGTGTTAGTGGGCTGTAAAGTTGTGCCCTCAACTTACCGCATTCCCAAATATTGCCTGTCCCATCGTCAAATTCGCTATATTTTTCTATACCTTTTCCCTGTCCCTAAACCCTGGGCCAAGCCACCTTTCACAGAACTTTGATGGAAATTTTTGAGCAGTCGATCCAAGTACGGGCCAGTGCCACCTGTGTCGAGCAATGTTTTACAGATTTAGAAACCATGCACCGCTGGTTAAATCCCTTGTTGCAGTGTGAACCCCTAGGCGATCGCTGGAGTACAGAGCTTGAAAGTCAAAGTCGCTTCTGGTTAAAAATTCCCCTGGTCAATCTGGTGCTAAATAACCGTGTGGTAGAACGGGAACCGGGTTTAATTGTGTGGCAATTTACAGGCTTTTTTCAGGGGCGTGACCGCTGGGAATGTATCCCCAATGCCACGGGAACTCAGTTGGTAAATCGCTTTCAATTTGACATTCCCAATCCCCTTGTCCGGTGGGGGTTTAAGACCTTTGCGGCCCGTTGGACAAAAAAAGATATGCAGGCCCAGTTACGGCGGATCAAGGCGATTGCCGAGGCAGCACAACCGTGACCCCCCAAAGCGTTTAAGATAAAGAACAGGAAAAATAACCCGTAAACCTGCATGTATAGTCTGGATTTGACCCTGAAATATAGCCCGATCCCCGTTTCTGTCCAACGGAAGGAAGCCGATGCGGCCCAAGCCCTATACCAATCCATCCTCGAGGCCATGAAGGGTAGCCAAGCCACCATTCTGGAACTCACCTGCGAAAAGGATGAAGATAAAAAAATTGCTCTCCTCAGCGACCAAATCAGTGCCGTTGTTTTGAATAAGAAAAGTGGTGCAGCAGCGGCTGGTCGTGTCCCCGGTTTCTTTGCCACCCAAGGCGCCGAATAACTGTCAACTTGGTTGATCCCATGGGGGGCGATCGCTCCCCTTAATTTTTGCTTGTGTTGTTTCATGATGATTGTTGCCCAAAGCTGTCCTTGTCGGAGTTATGCCTAGTCCCGCCATTGCCGTCGAAAATCTCAACTTCAGTTGGCAACCGGAGAAAAAAATTCTGAGCCACTGTAACCTGGCGGTGCCCCAGGGGGAATTTTGGATGCTTCTGGGGACGAATGGAAGCGGGAAATCCACTCTATTGCGAATTTTGGCTGGTCTACTCACGGCGGATTCTGGCAGGGTAGAACTGATGCAACCGGTGGGCTTTGTTTTTCAAAACCCCGATCATCAACTGGTGATGCCCACGGTCGGAGCGGATGTCGCCTTTGGGTTGGTTTCGGAACGCTTACCAACTCCGATGATTCAACAGCGTGTTGCGGAAGCCCTGGAATCTGTCGGTCTTGAGACCTTTGCCCGCCGGCCGATCTATGCCCTCAGTGGGGGACAAAAACAACGGGTAGCTATTGCCGGGGCGATCGCCAGACATTGTGAAGTACTACTCCTCGACGAACCAACGGCCCTTCTGGATGGGGATACCCAACTAGATTTAGTGAAACAGGTGCAATATCTCGTCAAAAGTCGTGGGATGACCGCCCTTTGGGTGACCCACCGCCTCGATGAATTAGATTTTTGCGATGGGGCGTTTCTGTTGGAAAATGGTCGCGTCGTTGACCGGGGCGATCCCCAAATCCTCAAACATCGCCTACAAGCCACCGTTACCTAGATTTTTTCTATGCACCTCCGCCTCCTAAAACTCCACCCTGACGCCATTATTCCCCAGTACCAACATGGCGGCGACTCTGGTATGGATCTTCATGCCATTGCACCCGTGGCGATCGCCCCCCACAAAACCGCCTTGATTAGAACCGGTTTAGCGGCGGAAATTCCCCTGGGTACAGAATTACAAATCCGTCCCCGCAGTGGCCTCGCCCTCAAGCAGAGTGTGACCGTCCTCAATAGCCCCGGCACCATTGACGCTAATTATCGCGGTGAAATCGGTGTGATTTTAATCAACCATAGTGATCGCCCTTTCCAGGTGGAAGTTGGGATGCGGATCGCCCAAATGGTGATGGTGCCCGTGATGCGCCCAGAAATCACTGTTGTCGACAAAATCAGCGAGACAACGCGAGGGACGGGAGGATTCGGTTCTACGGGTAGCTAACTTCTGATTTCCTTACGCTAAATTGGAAAATAGATCACTCTGCTGGATTATGTAGGCGGCTATGGATTTTTCTTTTTTTTGGGGTTTGGGACTTGGGGGAATCGGCCTATTTTTTGGGATGCGAATGCTCCAAAAACAGGAAATTCTCAAACTGAAAAAAAACTTTGTCACCCAACAGGAAGCCTATGAGTCCCAATTGCAACTCCAAGCCGAAAACTATGATTTAGAAATTGCAAACCAGGTCGCCCAACTAGAGCAAACTATCACCACTCTCCAAAAAAGCCTTCAAGAGCAACTCCAGGAAAAAACACGTCTCGAGGAGCAGTTGAGACAAGAAAAGAACTTAAGTCTCATTAGCCAAAGAAAGCTCCGAGAGAATAATCGTGACATTGACGAGATTCTCGAATCCCTAGAACAGTCTCAGCAAGAAGTTTTACAGCAAAAAGATCTAGAAATTGACCAACTTAAGGCTCAGCTTCAGGATTATGCGATTCACCTTGAACAACGCAAAATAGAATCATTAAGCCATTCAGAGTCTTGTTCTTCCCCTGGTTTCCCTAAAGGCGATCGCCTGAATGGGGAACAAATTGCCACCCTAATTGATACCCTTTTCCCAGAAATTACTCTTCTGCGAGATTCCCTGTCTGTCCTCACAGAGCAACCGGAAAACCTAGTGGCCCTGATTAAAGCCCTGAAGGATATTTTGGATGGTCAAGCCTACAGTGCCAAGAAAGTGCGCGCCACCGATAACAAATGGACAGAATGCCGTGTGCCCCATGTGAACTTAATGCGCCTTTACTACCAAAAGTGTAAAAAAAAATCAGGATATCAAGTGCTAATTTCACCGAAAAAGAATCAAAAAAGTCAGGATCAAGACTATGAATGGCTTAAGGGTCAACCCCATTGTTAAGGGAACGCTCTAGCACCCAATCACCCATAGTGTTTCTGTAAAAATACGAAAAAACAGGTCAGAATATTTCTCTCCATTCCTGGGCTTCTGCTGACAAATTTAATTTTTTCTGAACGACAAAATACAGAAAAATATCCACGATTGACATACAACATAGACTCAGGTTGTCTTTGGTACTACTTACATATTGTTGGCCGGTGAGCAGTATCTTTACTTTTCTATAACACCATCTATTCACCTTGGAATTGCTGGCTAAAATAGGCATTAATCTTTTGTCATCTTGGATTATTCCGTCGCTATTGATGTCGATGGCACCCAACTATCGATCATCTTGATCACTTTGTCTCCCGATCGCCATGTCCCTATCATTCCCTTGGCTCTCGCTGCCTGATTCTGTGGCCAATTTAATTCGCCCGCTGGTGGTAGTTGCCCCTGATTTAACCCTCCAGGAGTTAAGTTTGCGTTTCTGTGCCGAACCTGTGCTGGATGGCGTTATCGTAATGGCGAAGCAACAACTGTTGGGAACGGTGAGCCAGCAGGATATCTTCCAGGCGATCGCCCAGGGAGAAAATCTCCAAAACCTTACGGTGACGGCGGTTATGCAAAAACCAGTGGTGACCTACCCTGTGACACAACTTGACCGATTGGAGCAACTCCAACAATATTTCGCAGACCACCAAGTGACATGGCTTGTGCTTGTGGATGATGGGGGCTTACCGGTGGGAACGATGGGGGGCGATCGCCTTTTAGTAGAAACTCAACTTACTCGACATCAAGCTTTCCTAGAGGAAATCCAAAACCTGGCGCGCATCGGCAGTTGGGAGATGGATCTGGGTACGGGCAAGCTCCACTGGTCGCCGGAACTTTTGCGGATGTTTGGCCTCGACCCCCAGGCACCCCCCCCAAGCTATGGAGAACATTGGGTCTTAATTCACACCGATGACCGAGAACAGCTCAAAAACTGCATTGAACAGGTACTCACCAGCGGCGAGAGCTATGTAATCCAGTACCGCGCCCAACGGCCTGACGGTCAAATTGTCTATCACGAAGCCCGGGGTAATAGCCAAAAAGACGCCAATGGCAAGATTATCCGCTTCTTTGGCACAGCCCTCGACATTACCGAGCGAGTTTTGACAGAACAAGCACTCCGAGAAAGTGAACTCCGCTGGCAATTTGCCCTCGAAGGGGCCGGAGATGGGGTATGGGATTGGGATGCCCAAACCAATAAAGTCTTTTTTTCCCAGCAATGGAAAGCAATGTTGGGCTATGAAAACCATGAAGTCGGTGACAGCCTTACGGAATGGGAAAGCCGCGTTCACCCAGAGGATCTAGAGGGCGTTTTTCAAGCGATTCAAGCCCATTTTGACGGTCATACTCCGGCCTACCGCAGTGAACACCGGGTGCGCTGTAAGGATGGCTCCTACAAATGGGTGTTAGACCGGGGGCAGGTCATTCAGCGGACAGCAACAGGTGAACCTCTGCGCGTTATCGGCACCCACAGTGATATTAGTGATCGCAAACAGGCGGAACAGGAATTGATCACCGCCAAAGAAGCCGCCGAGGCTGCTGCCTATGCTAAAGGAATGTTTCTCGCCACCATGAGCCATGAAATCCGGACTCCCATGAACGGCATTATTGGCATGTTAACTTTGTTACTCTACAGCGACCTCTCCTCGGAGCAGCAAGAATATACCCAGATTGCCCTCTCCAGTGCCGAAGCTCTTTTGGTGCTGTTGAATGATATTTTAAATTTCTCGAAAATCGATGCTGGCAAGTTATCCCTCGAAAGCGTTGATTTCAATCTCGATGAATTCCTCGAAAATTTCGCTAAGAGCATCGCTTTCACGGCCCAGGAAAAAGGGTTGGAGTTAATTTTTGACCTGCGTCAGGTGCAATGGCGATCGCTACGGGGAGACCCAGGACGACTGCGGCAAATTTTACTTAACCTTGTTGGTAATGCCTTGAAATTTACAGAACAGGGGGAGGTGCTTGTGCGCATTGATGTTGCTAGCCAAGGCGATCGCCTTTGTTTAACGGGATCTGTGACGGACACAGGCATTGGCATTCCGGCGGAGCGGCTGGGGGACCTCTTTCAACCCTTTACCCAACTTGATGCCAGCACCACGAGAAACTACGGCGGTACCGGCCTCGGTTTAGCCATTACTAAGCGACTGTGTCAGCTTATGGGGGGAGACATTCATGTCACCAGTACCCCAGGCCAAGGGAGTTGCTTCAAGTTCACCGTCTTTTTCCAGCACGGTCAGAATTCTGCTCCCATCCCTGCCGCCGACAGTTTGGTCGGGTTAGAAATTTTCCTTGTGGAGGATCAGCCCCAACAACGGGAAATTCTTGTCCATCAATTACAAGCCTGGGGGGCTAGCGTTTGGGCCGCTGCCAATGCCCGGGAGGCGATCACCCTTTGGCAGAAGCATTCTCCAAAAACCGCCCACCCCCTCCTCCTGCTGGATTACAGTCTCCGGGATACCGATGCCCCGACCCTAGCCCAACAGCTACAACAGGCCTATCCAAAAGCGAACTGCCAAGTAATATTTCTCAGCGGCTCCTACAGTCATATTAGTCCCCAACCAGCAATCAACCCTAACCCCATTTGCTACCTCACCAAGCCGATTTTATCCTCCCAACTGTGGGAGGCCTGTAAGCATTCCTGTCCCGTTTCCAGTGCTCCGATGCCCTCCCTAACAGTCATCCAGTCGGATCAATTCAATCAGCACCCCATGGTTCGCCTCCTCCTGGTCGAAGATAATCAGGTCAACCAAATCGTCACTCGGGGGCTCTGTCAAAAACTCGGTTTTGATGTGGATGTTGCGGTTAATGGTTTAGAAGCGCTTCGTATTCTCCGAGAAAGTGACCCCAACCGTCCCTATGATTTGATCCTGATGGATTGCCTGATGCCAAAGATGAATGGCTACCAAGCTACCCAGTTGATTCGCCAGGGAGAGGGCGGCGATCGCCACCGTCAAATCCCAATCATTGCCCTCACCGCCAATGCCATGGCAGAGGACCGTAACCATTGCCTGGCCGCTGGTATGGACGACTACCTCAGTAAACCGTTAAATCTCCACACTCTCCAAGCAACCCTCAACCGCTGGCTTACCCAGCGTTCCCCCTCGCCGACCCAAACCCTTTGTCCATAGGGAGATCGCCATAGAAAATCTTCGCACTTTCTTTAATGTCCCAGACAAAAAAAGACATCCCGCAGGATGCCTTATGGAGATTCAGGATTCGCTCATTGTCCGGAAATAGCTCCTTTTGGAGCTAGCGAATAATATGGGATCAAGACTTACATCATCCCCATGCCGGGCATGCCCATGCCACCCATGCCAGGCATACCACCACCCATATCAGGGGCAGGGGCTTCAGGTTCCGGCTTTTCAACCACGAGGGCTTCGGTGGTGATCACCATGCCAGCAATGGAAGCAGCATTTTGGAGTACAGAACGAACCACCTTGGCCGGATCGATAATCCCAGCGGCGATCATATCTACATACTCGCCAGTGGCGGCGTTGTAACCAATATTGAATTCGCTCTCACGAACCCGTTCAACAACAACGGAACCTTCTGCACCGGCATTGTTCGCCAACTGACGGAGGGGCGCTTCGAGGGCACGGGCAACGATGTCCACACCGAGTCTTTCTTCGTCAGTCTTGAGGGTCGCCTTAACTTCAGCAACCTTATTAGCAAGATGAATAAGGGTTGTACCACCACCAGGAACGATCCCTTCATCTACAGCCGCTTTGGTCGCGTTGAGGGCGTCTTCGATGCGGAGTTTGCGATCCTTGAGTTCGGTTTCAGTGGCTGCACCAACTTTGATCACAGCGACACCACCGGCGAGCTTGGCGATCCGTTCCTGGAGTTTTTCAGCATCATACTCAGAATCGGTTTCGGCCAGTTGCTTCCGGATTTGGGCAACGCGGGCATCAATATCAGCTTTGCTGCCGCCGCCGGAAACAATAGTGGTTTCTTCTTTGCTGATGGTGATTTTTTCAGCAGTACCGAGCATATCGAGCTCGATCGCCTCGAGGCTAAGGCCAACTTCTTCGGAAATTACCCGACCACCGGTGAGTACGGCAATGTCCTGGAGCATTTGCTTGCGGCGATCGCCAAAGCTGGGAGCTTTGATTGCAGCGGCATTGAGAACACCACGGGCCTTGTTCACCACGAGAGTCGCCAGGGCTTCCCCTTCGAGATCTTCCGCAATAATCAACAGGGGACGACCAGAACGGGCAACTTTTTCGAGGGCGGGGACGAGGTCGGCGATCGCCGAAATTTTCTTGTCGGTAATCAGAACGTAGGGATTGTCAAATTCAACCAGTTGACGTTCCTGATCGGTGACGAAATAGGGAGAGATGTAACCGCGATCCAACTGCATCCCTTCGACCACGTCCAATTCAGTGGCGAGCGACTTGGATTCTTCTACGGTGATCACGCCATCTTTGGTGACCTTGGCCATAGCTTCGGAGATCATCCGGCCTACTTCATCGTCATTACCCGCAGAAACAGCGGCAACCTGGGCAATGGCATCCCCTTCGACGGGCTTGGCGATCGCCGCAATTTCCTTCACGAGGAACTTCACTGCCGCATCGATCCCCCGACGGAGAGACATGGGATTTGCCCCAGCGGTAACATTTTTCAGACCTTCACGGATTAGGGCCTGGGCCATGACGGTGGCGGTGGTGGTACCGTCTCCAGCGCTGTCATTGGTTTTAGCCGCCACTTCACGGATTAGACGGGCCCCGGTATTTTGGAGGGGATCGCTGAGTTCAATATCCTTAGCGACGGTAATCCCATCGTTCACGATTTGGGGGGCGCCATACTGCTTTTCGAGTAATACGTTGCGACCCTTAGGCCCTAATGTGATCTTCACCGCATCGGCGAGGGCGTTAATCCCTGCTTCGAGGGCACGGCGGGAGTCATCCTTAAAAGAGACAATCTTAGCCATAGAAATTTGCGTTATAAAATCTTACGTCACTAGCAAATTTAGCACTCTAAGGGAGCGACTGCTAATGTTTTCTGGATTCTCCCTGGAAAACCGCTCCAGCCTTTCATCTACAAGCATTTCAGGCTTACCAAGATTGACTTATGCATTTTTTTTTGAAAAAATCAAGTGAGGGATTACATACCTTTCCCCCCAATGAACCGAAACCCCTGGAATCACTTTTCTTGGGTCTGGTCTCTTAATTTGGCGATCGCCTGTTTTGCCCGTTGAGGATGGCCCCAGAGAATTGTTTCCTGTTTGTAGATACACATCCCTGGTTTGGCCCCCTTAGGTTTATATACGTGCTTAGGTTTGGTGTAGACAATCGGCACCTGTTCGCTCTGGCTGGCCCGACTGTAATAGGCCGCAAAATCCGCTGCCCACTGCAATTCTGCTTCATCGGGGACTGTACCGGGTTCTAAGCGTAAGAGCACATGGCTCCCGGGAATTTCCTGGCTATGGAACCAAAGATCATAATCATTGGCGACCCGGAAGGTTAAATGGTCATTTTGTTGATTGTTCCGACCGATCCAGAGTTCTGCTCCCCCTGGCGTGTTGTAGATGTGGGGCTGAGACAGTTCCTTTTTCGTGCTTGGTTCGCGGTTAGTTTTGAGATAGCCTCCTTGGATCAGTTCCGTCTGAATTTCCTGCAAGGCCTCTAGGTCGGTGGTCTTCTGGTAACTCGCAATTGGCCCTAGGCTGGCTTCAATTTGTTCAAGATAATGTATTTCTGCTTCCACCTCCGCAAGCAAGGGTTGCACAATTTGATTGGCCCGTTTTAGTTTCTGGTGCTGTTTATAGAAAGCTTGGGCATTTTGCACGGCATTTTTATCGGGCTGGAGGGGAATTTTTACCACTTCTCCCGAGATAAAATCCGTCAGGGCAATTTCCATTAGCCCCGGTTGCCATTCATGGAGATAGGTCATCATGAGATCTCCCCACTGCCGATATTGGTCTGCTTCTGTAGATTCCGTGAGGCGATTTTGAAAAAGTCGGGCTTTTTGGTGCAGTTTTTCGAGCAGACCGCTGACTTTCTGATTAAGCTGGTGGTGCAGTTGCTGGAACTGTTGCTGGTTGAGGCGACTTTGGTAGTAGTGATTGAGGGTTGCCTGGAGAGGTCGGCAATTTTCACCCTGCTGCCAAGAAATAACTTGGTATTGATCCGCCTGGGCTGTGAAACAAAATTGTCGCTGTTCTAAGTAGACAAGCCATTGTTGCCATTGTTGAAAAAGAACCGGCCAATCGTCCGGGGTGAGGCTGTCTGTGGTTTGGTCGGGGTTTAACTGGGCTGCACCGATCATCCCCTCCAAGAGAATTGGGCTGACCCCCCGGTAATTTTCTAGGATTTGTTTTTTTAGGGGTTTTGGTAGAAGGGCAATTCGTTCTTGCCAGCGCTCAAAGGGCTCGGTAAGACTGGGGGCTGTTTTCGTGAGGGCCGGCGGAAATTCGTAGGGTTGACCGGTTTGTACAGGACGGACACTGGAGCGATCGCCACTGATTTGTTGGGCGGTGGT
>JAYKIK010000148.1:0-13719 GCA_035284725.1 Synechococcus sp. | reverse complement strand
CGATATTGGGCGATCGCCGTCATGATGCGATTGGCTGCGGCGTAATTTCCTTGGCCCGGGGAACCCAATATGCCAGCAACGGAGGAAAACAACACAAAAAAATCAAGGTTTAAGCTCTGGCTATGGCGATGCAAATACCAAGTGCCTGCAACTTTGGCTGCCGCAACAGCTTGAAAATTGTCCCAGGTTTGTTTTTGGAGAAAGCCATCCGCTAAAGTACCCGCCGCATGGAAGATCCCCCGAATCCGAGGATAGGTCTGAAAGAGTTTTTTGACTTGATTTTCGTCTGTTAAATCGCAGGGGTAAACAACGGTATTTTGAGGTAAATCGCCGTCAATTTCTGGAGATGTGCGGCGACTCAGGAGGATAATTTTGTCGACTTTTTGATCAGCAAGCCAATGGGCAACTTTACGACCAATCGCTCCCAATCCTCCCGTAATTAGATAGGTTCCCTGGGATTGAATTTTGCTCTTTTTCTGGGGGATTTGAGACCATGATTGCAGCTGAGCGCCGTAGAGTTGACCGTTACGAACAGCTAAATGTTGAAACTGATTTTGTTGGCAGATTTGCGCTAGGTTCAGCAGGGTTTCATCTAGGTCGATAATCCCGCCCCAGAGTTCTGGGTGTTCGAGGGCGATCGCCTGGCCGAGGCCCCATAATCCTGCCTGGGCAAAGCCTTCTACGGAATCGCTGGTGAGAACCTGCTGGCTCTGGTGGGTCACAAACCAACAGGGTGTTGTTACTTTTTGCCGATAAAGGGATTGAATCAGTTCTAGGGCAGTGCTTGTGGTTGACTGTTGGACTTTTTCTAGGTCAGATGTCACAACCGCTGGCGGACAAACCTGAATAATGCCTGCTAAAGTTTCCTGATGAATATGCTTAAAAAGCGCATCGAAGTTATTAGCCGTAACCTGCCAAGGGCCGTGCTCAGAAAATTGATTTCTTTGACCCAAATAAACCAACTGAGCGTTTTTAAATTGATGATTGATTGCTTCGGTAACGTGCTGGCGATCGCCTAAAATGAGCCATTGCTTTTCTCCTGTTGGAACAGTCTCTGACAGTTGAATGGGTTCCCAAACTGTTTGATAAAACCAATCTCTGTAATTTTGGTTTTGAAGATTTGCGGTTGTCCAGGATTGTTCACTAAACCAATACCGTTGCCGTTGGAAAGGATAGGTCGGCAAAATGAGCTTGGGTCGTTGGTCATAATCCGTATCTACCGCGCGCCAATTCACCGTAAAACCATGGGTATATAGTTTTCCCAGACTGCTTAACATTTCTTGGCAATCTTCACTCTGGGGGCGTAAACTCGGCAACCACAACGCTTCCTGTTCCCCGAGGCAGTGGCGGCCCATACTCAAAAGAACGGGTTTAGCACCGATTTCGAGGTAAACATTGACCCCGCACTGGGCAAGGGTTTGGATACTTTGATCAAACTTCACGGGTTGATGGACATGCTTTACCCAATAGTCTGCCCGGGCAATTTCTCCGTCAATTTTGCGGCCCGTCACGTTAGAAATGAGGGGGATTTGGGGCGCCTGAAATGTGATTTGTTCGGCAACTTCGCGAAATTCCACCAACATCGGCGCCATTAGTGGAGAATGAAAAGCATGGGAGACCTTGAGGGGTTTAGTCTTGATGCCCTGGCTCTGGAGCTTACTAATACTGGCCTCTAGGTAATGGGTTTTTCCAGAAAGCACAAGGTGGGAGCCATTTTCTGCCCCAACGGTTAAATTTTCGGATAGATAAGGCGTAATCAGGGTTTTATCGGCAAAAACCGCTGCCATACTGCCGTTGTTGGGGAGCGCATGCATCAGTTTGCCCCGGGCAGTGATCAACTTCAGACCATCGGCTAGGGAAAAAACACCGGCGAGACAGGCTGCCACATATTCGCCAACACTGTGCCCCATGCAGAAATCTGGGTTAATGCCCCAACTTAACCATACCTGGGCGATCGCATATTCGACGGCGAAGAGGAGGGGCTGGGTATAAATCGTTTCGTGGACGAGATCAGGATTGTGGTTACCGTAGAGTAAATCAATCAGACTGGGGGCATCGGGAGAATATTCTTGCCAGAGGCGATCGCATTCATCGAGGGTCTGTTTAAAAATGGGTTGGGCTTGATACAGTTGCCGGCCCATACCATGGTATTGAGAACCTTGACCCGTAAATAAAAAAGCAGTTTTCTGGGGCTGAATGTCTTGATGGGGGCCCTGGGAACTGTGGCCTAATTGTTGCTCTAAATCGGCTAGATCTTTAAAGACAAAAAAACGACGTTCTTGTAAAGGCGATCGCCCGGTATTTGCTGCGGTGCAAAGATCATCCAGGTTAATTGCTATTTTTTTCGTCAGATAACTTAAATATTGGTTTTGTAAATCATTTAAAGCAGCTTGATTCTTGGCTGAAAGAGTCAACAAATGCCAAGGTTTTACAAGCTTTTTTGGGCTATTTTTGGTGGCTTTGCTGGCTTGATATTCACTAACAATAATGTGGGCATTTGTGCCACCAAACCCAAAGGAGCTTATTCCCGCAAAACGTTTTTTCTGTGCCTTTGGCCAAGGTCGCTTTCGGGTAGGAATAGAAACAATACCTTCTAAATCAATGCGGGAATTTAACCTTTGAAAATGTAAATGTTGGGGAATTTCTTCATGCTGTAGCGAGAGAATCACTTTAATTAAACCCGCAATTCCTGCGGCGGCCTCCAAGTGGCCAATATTGGTTTTCACGGAGCCAACCACGCAGGGATTTTTCCGACTCTCTGTTTTTAAAACCGTCTTTAAAGCATTAACTTCAATGGGATCGCCTAGGGGGGTACCGGTGCCGTGGGCTTCCACATAATCGAGATCTGCCGACGTAATACCAGCCTGGGCCAGAGCTTGTTGAATAACAGTCTGTTGCGATCGCCCATTGGGAGCCGTTAACCCATTGCTGCGTCCGTCTTGATTCACCGCTGACCCATGGATGACCGCCAGGATATTATCACCGTCCAGTTCCGCCTGGGCCAAGGGTTTGAGGATCACAACACCGCAGCCTTCCCCCCGAACATAGCCATCGGCATCAGCATCAAAGGTCTGACACCGACCCACTGCGCTCATCATGCCGGCCTGGACAAAAGTCTGGGTGACATCGGGGGTCAAAATTAAATTCACCCCAGCGGCGATCGCCAAATCAGACTCCCCATTCATTAAACTTTGGCAAGCGAGATGGACGGCGACCAAAGAAGACGAACAGGCCGTATCAACGCTGAGGGAAACCCCGCGCAGATCGAGGAAATAGGACAAGCGATTAGCTGCAATACTATGGGCATTACCAGTACCTAAGTAGGGATTGATTAGATTATTTTCCCGCACTTGGAGTTGGGCATAATCACTATTACTAATACCGACAAAAACACCGGTTTGGGAATGGCGTAAACTCGCCGCCGGAATATTAGCCCGTTCCAGTGCTTCCCAGGTGACTTCTAGGAGTAACCGTTGCTGGGGATCCATTTGTTCTGCTTCCCGGGGGGAGATGCCAAAAAATTGCGGATCAAACTGATCAATATTTTCTAAAAATCCCCCCCACTCTGCCGTCGCCCAGCGGGTTTTAAGTCTTTGAATGCCGTCTTTGCCTTGACTCAATAATTCCCAAAAGGCTTCAGGATTGTCGGCTTGGGGAAAACGACAACTCAGGCCGATAATGGCAATTTTTGTCCCCTGATGTTTTTTCGGTGTTGGCAGAATTTGAGGCGCTTGCTTCCCCTGGACTAAAAAATAGGTAAGACTACGAATTGTCGGGTAATCATAAGCCAAAGTTGGTTCGAGCTTAAACCCTAACCAATCCTCTAAATCCGCCGTAACTTGTACTGCTTGAACGGAATCCAAACCATAACTGGCAAAGGGTTCATTTACATCTAGTTGTTGAGGTTGAATCCCGAGCCGATGGGCGATATTTTTCTGCAACCAAATTTCGATATCCTGTTGTTTTTGTGTTAATTCTGACCTGACAATAGACGGTGGCGGAGTAGTCGTTGATGATAACTTAATGGGGGAAATTTTTACTACCGTTTCTGTAGTCTGCCACTCACCAATCACAGCTAAAGTACGGTCTAAAAAACCCGCCTTGCAGGCATGGCGACGGATTTTTCCGCTAGAGGTTTTTGGGATGCTGCCCGGTTTGATTAAACAAATTGCATGGGGTTGCAGTTGATGTTCTGTGGCGATCACCCCTCGGATCGCTTGGCTAATTGCGGCGACATCTAATTTACGAACATATTGGCGTTCCACTTCCTGGATAATGACAAGCTGTTCCTCTCCCTCTACTTCGATGGAAACCGCCGCTCCGGCTCCCTGACGGAGGGTAGGATGGGCCCCTTCCACGGTTAATTCAATGTCCTGGGGATAGTGGTTCCGACCCCGAATGATCAAAAGATCCTTTAAGCGGCCAGTGATATAAAGTTCACCATCTCGCAAAAATCCCAGATCCCCTGTCCGTAAAAAATTGGTTTCACCACTCACTTGGGCTTGAAATTGTTGTTGGGTCAAGGCTGTTTTCTGCCAATAGCCCTGGGCAACGCTTTCCCCTTTTACCCATACTTCGCCGATTTGCCCGGAAGTGCATTCTATTAAATCTTGGGGGTCAACAATTTTGATAACTTGATCCCCAATAATTACACCGCTACCAACCAAGGTTACTGTTGTTTCTGTCGCTTCAGCTGGACGAACTTGGTTGGCTTCTATACCTTGCTTACTGACAGTAATTTCTTGGGGAACTTGGTAACGACCATTGCCACCGGAAACAATTAATGTTGTTTCGGCCATCCCATAACAGGGATAAAATGCTGATTTTTGGAAACCGGCTTTTGCGAAGGTTTGGGTAAACTTTTCAAGGGTCACAGCCCGGATTGGCTCTGCACCAGAGAAAGCTAAACGCCAACAACTGAGATCTAACTCAGCAACTTGTTCTGGGGTAATTTGACTCGCACAGAGATCGTAGGCAAAGTTGGGGGCGCCACTGGTGGAAACCCGATGATCACTAATGGCTTTCAGCCAGCGGTAGGGACGTTGTAAAAAGGCCACGGGCGGCATCAGAATTTGCGTTGCTCCCACATAGATTGGCTGTAAAATTCCGCCGATTAGCCCCATGTCATGGTAGGGCGGCAACCAAGAAACCCCTATACTTTTTTCTGTATCTTGAAATCCTTGGTTAATGAGGCCGGAATTATGGATTAAATTGTGGTGGGAAACCATAACTCCTTTGGGATTTCCCGTAGAGCCACTGGTGTATTGTAAAAAAGCGAGGTCTTCACCGACAATTTTGGATTTTTGCCAAGCTTTCGCTAAAGCTAATTCAATGTGATCCGTGGCTAAACAATGAAAATTGGTTCCTTCTAAATCCTCAAGGCGATCGGCGATTTTATCTTTAAGTTCTGTTGTGGTAAGGGCAAATTTGGCCTGGGCATCTTGGATAATGCTATGGAGACGGTCAAAGGATTTATTCGGCCGTGGGGGATAGGCTGGTACGGCAATCACGCCGGCATAGAGGCAACCCAAAAAAGCACCGATAAATTCTAAACCCGGTGGATACAGCAGGAGAGCCCGTTCCCCTTGGGCTTGGTGACTCTGCAAAAAAGTGGCGATCGCCTTTGCTTTTTGGTCTAATTCTTCGTAAGTCAGAGCTGCAGATTCCGTTTCGCCATCAGCCAGAAAACTAAACACGGTTTTCCGCGCCTGAAGTTCAGCCCTGTACTGGAGCAGATCGACGAAATTTGCAAATTGACCAACCATGTATGCCTTAGCAACTCCTGTGAATGGAAATTCTGGACTCCGTATCCTAGCAATTTTTGCGAATACCCACGGGCCATAGCCTAGTTATCCATATTAAACCGTGAGTTCCCTCCCCACGGTAAATCCTTGCAAAATCCGCCGTTCCCCTAGCCCCAGTAGACCTTGAATTAAGCTTAAAAACTCAAGGGTGTTCTTGCTGTTGCCGTCCTAACCAATCCAGCAAATAACTATTGACCAGCGCTGGTGTTTCGTCCTGGGGACAATGGCCGACATTTTCTAAGGGCACAAACTCAATTTGGGGGTACTGGTCAACCAAAGCCCGACCGAGATCAACGGGTTCCCAAGGATCGGCTGTTCCCCACAACACCACCGTTGGACAGCACAACTGGGGCAACAGATCATCCGGGAGGGGCCCCTGGGAATAACTCGTGAAGGCGAGGAAAACCGCTGCGGCCCCTGGATCGAGGGCTGGCTCTAGGATTAACTCCACTAATTCATCAGTAATCGCCGTTTTGTCTGCATAGGCCTGGGCAAGAATATTGCGGATTGTTTTGGGTTGGGCCAACTGTTTAAAGAAAAGCGTACCCAGGGGTGTTTGGGTGAGAATTTTTTGGAAGATGGGGACACCCCACCGTTGATAAAAAGGTGCTTTGAGTAAATTACGCTCATGGAATAGACGCAGGGAAAAATTTAATGCCACGATTCCCCTCACCCAATTGGGATAGGACACCGCCACTTGCATCACCACCACACAACCGATGGAATTACCGATTAAAAAAGCCGGCTCCCCGATTACTTCGGCACAAAAGGCTTGCACTTGGTCGGCCCAGGTTTTAAAAGTGTAGTCTGCTTCGAGTTTCGGTTGGGGCTTTGCTGATTTCCCAAAGCCGAGGAGATCAATGGCATAACAGCGATATTTTTCCCCCAAGACTGGTAAGTTTTTGCGCCAATGGCCCACCGATGCCCCAAAGCCATGGACCAGAAGAACCGGTGGCCCTTGGGTCCCCCACTGGCGGTAGTTCATGTTAAAACCGCGCCACTGCCAGGTGTAATCAGTTTGGGGACTAGCTGGGGAAATAACAGTCATGGGAATTCAAGAGACAATTTAAGGATGGGTCGGGAACAGGCAAAAGGCGATCGCCTAGATATTTTTTCCGTGGTCGTGGGGACAACAGGGGGGTACCGGATCATAACCGCCAGGATGGAAGGGGTGACAGCGACCAATGCGTTTCATCGCCAGCCAACCGCCCCGCAGTATTCCAAACCGTTCCACAGCCTCGAGAGCATATTGAGAACAGGTGGGCTGAAAACGGCAGCTAGGGGGAAAGAGGGGAGAAATCCAGTGGCGATACCCGTGGATACTCCAGAGTACGATGGTTTTCATGGGTTTTAGGCCAGGGAGGCAGTTTTTTGCAGATCGATACCCTGGTGTTCCAGGGCTTCATTGACCAGGCGACTAAATTCTTCCCCTTCGATGGTTTCCACTTCGATCAGCTGCTCCACCAGGCGGTCAATGAGTTGACGGTTGTCCCGGATGATCTGCTTGGCGGTGTCATAGCACTCGTTGATAATTTCGCGGATCTTCTGATCGATGCGCTGGGCGATCGCCTCGGAATATTCTGGCCGTTCCCCAAACCAGTCATTTCTCAGGAAGACTTCGCCCCGATTGGTTTCCAGGGCAAAATGACCCAGTTCTGACATCCCGAATTTCGTTACCATCTGGCGGGCAATATTCGTCAGCACCTGGATATCCTGGGAAGCACCGGAGGTAATTTCATCACTCCCAAAAACAATATCCTCGGCGGCCCGTCCCCCCAGCAATACAGCAATTTGAGCTCGGAATTGTGCCTTGGTGGTGAGTCCCTGTTCTTCGTTGGGGGTAAACCAGGTTAACCCTTGGGCCTGGCCTCGGGGAATAATCGTCACCTTTTGCAGGGGGTCATGGTCTTTGAGGATGGTGCCAATGAGGGCGTGACCCACTTCGTGATAGGCAATTAGGCGTTTGCTCTTGCCATCGGTGAGGGGGGTTCCTTCCATGCCGGCCACCACCCGGTCAATGGCATCGTTAATTTCTGCACTGGTGATCGCTTCCTTGCGGCGGCGGGCGGTAAAAATAGCCGCTTCATTGAGTAAATTCGCCAGATCTGCCCCAGAAAATCCAGGGGTACGCCGGGCGATCGCCTCTAGGTCAATGTCCTCACCCATTGCTTTATCCCGGGCATGGACTTCGAGGATGGCCAACCGACCCAAACGATCGGGGTAATCCACCGTGACTTGGCGGTCAAAGCGGCCGGGACGCAAGAGGGCTTGGTCTAAAACATCAGGACGGTTGGTTGCGGCGATGACAATAATGCCGGAATTTCCCTCAAAACCATCCATTTCCGTGAGCAATTGGTTCAGGGTTTGTTCCCGCTCATCATTGCCCCCACCAATGCCGGCTCCCCGTTGACGACCCACAGCGTCGATTTCATCGATAAAAACGAGACAAGGGGCATTTTCCTGGGCTTTACGGAAGAGATCCCGCACCCGGGACGCGCCGACCCCGACAAACATTTCCACAAATTCAGAACCAGAAATACTAAAAAACGGGACACCGGCTTCTCCGGCGATCGCCTTTGCCAGGAGTGTTTTCCCCGTCCCAGGGGGGCCAATTAGGAGCATTCCCCGGGGAATTTGGGCGCCAATGGCAGTAAATTTATTCGGTTCCTTCAAAAAGGTGACCACTTCGGCCAGTTCTTCTTTCGCCTCTTCGACCCCAGCCACGTCCTTGAACATGACCCCCGTCTCGGCTTCCATCTGGAAACGAGCCTTAGAGCGACCGAAGTTCATCGCATTGTTTTGCATGTTGGCAGAGCGACGAATGATCAGCACTAACCCACCGATTAAAATCCCAAAGAGCAGGAGGTTCGTAAATAGGGCGATCGCCACTGAATGATCCTGAGAAGGCACCACCTCAAAGTCGACATTGCTCTCCCGTAGGGCTGTGAGAAGTTCCTGGTTATTGTTGAGGAGTTGAATGGTCTGGGCTTCTGTTTCTGCCTGTCCCTTGAGGGTCACCTGGGCGGTATTTGTTTCTGGATCCAGGATGAGTTTTTCCACCTGATTTTGTCGAATATCCTGGAGAAGTTCTCCGTAGTCTAATTCCTGTTTCGGTTCCGTTTGGGCGATCGCCCCTGTCCCCCAGATCAATGCTTGGCCCAACAAAAAACTAGCAAGTCCAGCCCGCCACCTGAAGCGAGGTTGGCCAGAGACGCGCGACTGACGGCGGGAAAGGTGACGATAGTGCTTCATATTCCAGGGGTTAGCAACAAAGAAACTGCCCTTATTCTAAAGTTTTCCGCCGATGATCGGGGTATTCGCCTGGGTCAATTCTCTTTATCGTCGTTGGACTGCTGGTCATAATTTCGAAGCGATGGGCACTAATTACCACATCTTTTGAGAGAAATAGCGTCAAAAATTGCCGTGGCAAATCATGGTTAATCACGCAGGCCCTAGGGGAGAGATGTGATCCTTTGACTCTGTCCTAACAGTTTATGTTCAGGAAGATTTCGATGGATGCCCTGGGGGATAGAAGCTAAATTTGCTAAGTTTTACCCAGATGATAACCAGCTAAATGAATACCTAAAGTTACTTTATTTTTTAGGAAAGCATGAATAAACTTTTATTGGATCTAGGTGTGGTGGTTGCCGAGATCATAGCCTTTTTACTTATCATAACCATCGCTCATATCTTAATTGCTTTAACTTTGAGGCGACTGACCCAGTGGCTCCCCCAAGAAAACGAAAGCAATCCTTTATTACTCAGTCAGAAAATCCTCAAAAAGTCATTATTAATCATTAAATTAGCTGGGGTGACACTCATTACAGTCCTGAATGGTTACCTGCTAATTAGGGGCCGGTCTAGCTATGGCCACTTGCTCGATGTCCTTGATGATATTTCCCCGGAACAATGGCAAAATCTCGCCCTTGGAGGCTTCAAAAGTGTCCTGCTTTTGCTACTTGTTAGTTTACTCATTGCTCTCTTACGGCCTCGTATTCAGCAGTTAGGCGATCGCCTGAAGGCCTGGAAAAATGTACAACAAAATAACCAGAGTCTAGATACTTTATTTCACGCTTTGGATCTGGCGATCAGTAATGGATTGTGGCTTTTGGCCCTAGTTGTCTGTCTGAATTTTCTCTTTGTCCCCCCCCAGATCACCCAATACTTTTACCGCGGCATTCGTCTTTATCTCTTGCTTTGTTTGGGAATTATTACGGTGCGGGCCTCTTTTTCAGCTTTAGATACCCTCGATGGCCTTTCAACAGAATTTATTGCGAAATATCCTCGGTCACCTCTGCGTTTTTACCCCCGTTTTCGCCATTTATTAGGGCTGACTAAGCGTTGTTTGGAAACCGGGATTTATGTGGCGATCGCCGGCGTGATTCTGGCCCAGCTGCCCCTGCTTAAAACCTTGGCTCCCTATACAATTCCCCTCAACAAAATTGTTGTAATTATCCTAGCGGCGGCCTTCGTCATCGAACTGAGTAATATCATCGTCGAAAAACTTCTTTTGCGATCGCCAAATCTCAGCCCCATCGAACATCGGCGTCGCCTGACCTTTATTCCCCTCATTCAAAACATGGCCCGCTACTGCATCTACTTCCTCAGTGGGGTATCCATGCTCTACGTCTTTGGAATTGACCCCACACCCATTTTGGCCGGGGCCGGGATTATCGGTTTAGCGGTGGGCCTCGGGGCGCAAAACTTAATCAATGATCTAATGAATGGGTTTTCAATTCTGCTGCAAAACTATTACCTTGTGGGAGATTTTGTGGAAACTGACAGCGCCACTGGTCTTGTGGAAGCGATGGATCTGCGGGTAACACGGATCCGGGACACGGGGGGACGCCTGCACATTATCCGTAATGGGGACATTAAAACCATCATTAACTACTCCAAAGATTATGTTTATGCGGTGGTCTATGTAGGGGTAGATTACGACTCGGATTTAGACCAGGTTTATCGTGTCCTGACAGACGTTGGTCAGCAGATCAAGACCTTGCATCCCGATGTGTTGGAGCCGACCCGCATCGATGGTCTGGACAATTTTGCAGAATCAGAATTAACCATTCGCACAGCCACGAAAGTGAAACCTGGTAAACATTTGCCTGTCCAACGCCTCCTGCGGAAATTGATTAAAGAGGCCTTTGACCGCGAACACATTGAAATTCCTTTTGCGCGACGGGTCCTAATTTGGAAGAACGAAACCCCTAACCTTGATGTTTCGCCGGAACCAGAAAATATGTAAGACTTTTGGGATAGCTGGGCTCAAAATAGGCGAAATTTAGTCTAATGGGAGCAGTAATTGTCTAAATCTCGAGTTTTATTTGCCATGTTCAACACTGCCTTATCAAAAAAAATGTGGGCGATCGCCTTGATAACCTTGGGGGGTCTAATGCCTCAGCAACAGGCCCAATCCCAGAGTGTTTTTGGTGAAGCCGAGATTAACCCCGAAAGTATGGCGGCGATCGCTGTCCCCCTCAATGGTGGTGGCTATAATCTCCTCGTGGTGGAACAGCTGGAACGGGAAGACCGTAAAGAATGCTGGGCCGAAAGTGGCGCAAACCCCACCCGGATCGAGCCGTTACTGTTGAATTTTGACTTTACAGGTTATTGTCGTCGCAGCACCGATAGCAATGGCTATTCCATGCGGATCAATGGTGAAGATTTTGGCCAGAGTCACCTCCTGCGGATTACCCCCTGGAAAAACGAAATCCTCCTTGTGGCAACCCCCAACAACGATGACCAAGACGAGATTGTGATCGGTCGTAGTAACGGCATCACTGAAGGATTCTTAAAATTCAACCTCCTGCCAGGTTGGGAATTTACTCGCCGTACCTTCGCCGATAAGCCCCTTGGACACTTCTACTTTTCTCGTTCGGATAGTCGAGTGGCCATCCTCAAAAAACCGTCCATTGATGACCTCGTTGCTGGTATCACCGATAGCACCATTGTGATGACCGATGGCTCTTCCCTTGCCAGTGTCGAGACTATCCCAAACACTGTCCCTGAGCCGACTACAGTTACCCCATCCACGCCTGCCCCCACAACGTCCAATGTTGTAATCCCTGCGACTCCCATTCGTCCAAATACCACCGCAGCCGCACAGTTTACAGATATTAGTGGAGACATTTACCGCAATGAAATTGCCCAGGCTGTTAGCGTTGGGTTTATCGCCGGTTTTAATGACAATACCTTCCGTCCTAGCGATGTACTCACCCGGGAGCAGCTGGTTTCCATGGCTATCGAAGGACTCCAAACTATCCCCAATGCAAAAATTATGGTGCCAACCCAGGTTGTCAATGACCCTTACCCTGATGTGGCTGCAGACCGTTGGAGTGCTGCCAAGATTACCTGGGCAAAGACCAACAATATTGTGAGTGGTTATCCTGATGGGACGTTCCAGCCCACCCAACCTGTAACCCGGGCTGAACTGCTTGCTGTGCTCCGTCGCATGGCGGAATATGCCCGTATGGCCCAAGGTCAAACCTCAACGTTGGTCGCCACCAATGGCCCCATTACTTTTAGTGATACTGCCGGCCACTGGGCCAATGATCTCGCCGCCCAGATGTCCACCTACTGCCGAGTGGCTTCCCCTTACAATGAAAGTGGCGATCGCTTTTTCCCCGATACCGCTTCCCAACGAAATTACGCCGCTGCGGCCACCCTGCGAGCCCTTCAATGTAGTCAGTAGAACCACGTAGTTAATTCAATAAATAGATCTTGAACCGCCTTGATGTGTATACGTTGGGGCGGCTCTTTTACCGAAAAGTAGAAGATGTTAGATCGGGGTGATATTCACCGAATCAAAAAAGGCATTGGCCTCTGGACTGTTCACGCGATCGCCTTCCGTGACGATCAAAATTTGATGGAGGGTCGGCCCCTTGGGATCAATATAAATTTCTGCCCTGGTGGTATAAACCTCACCGTTATCCTGGGTCGCATTCATCACCAACTTTTTCCCTGGGATCCCGAAGCGGTCGCTGGCTTCGTCGGAAAGAATGGTCGAACCAGAGTTACTGGCTGCCCCCTGCTTTGCCGCTTCTAACCCCTGAGCTGCGTCATATTGAGCTGGATCGACAGGATAGGTCACACTACTGACCATAAAAAACTGAGTATTCGCCTCATCCGTATAGGATGTCATCGTAAACTTGAGATCGCCTAAATCGGAGGGAGTTGTTTGGCTCTCCGTTTGCGGTGTTCCCGGAAACTTGACCGATAGCTTATTATTTTCTGTTTGAAAATCGACCCAGTCTGCGGTCAGATCCCCAGAGGAAGCCGATCCAGAGGTCGTCTCTGTGTTTTCTGCTGTTGTCTCTCCATTGCCTGTAGTGCTTTCTCCCCCTGGGACATTAACACTGATTAGACCACAGCTCAGAAGTGTTGTCTGAAGCGCTGTCAAACTTAAAGCAAATAAAAATTTGGATTTCATACAAGTTTAAATTAATATTTCGAGATACACTAAGACCTCCTTCCATGCCGACGCAATCAGGCATAAAATAACGGGCCACTCTCTGCGATCCTAAACTGTCTTCCCCAGAGAAAAGCTTTTTTTAACGTTACTTAATTGAGCGTTAAGCCGGCGATGGTGCGACTATGGAAAGTCAAAAATTGGTTAGTCTTATGCAAGATTATGCAAGAAAAAGGGGCTGACCTCCCCTAGGAAGAGCAACCCCGATTTGTCTGGGAACGCACTAGATCATTTACTGCAAGACCAGTTTGACGTTGGCGTTGTTCAAACCCCGTTGTTTTACTTCTGCCAGGGTCTTATTAATCGCGTATTTTTGATTGATGGAATTGATCAATTCAGTTTGGTTGTGCTTCTTCGCCACGCCCCAAAGGTCGGCAATCAGATCAAAGCTACCATCAGCATTGCGAGTCCAGCCCAGATCATAATCACCTTCAAGGGTTGCGA
>JAYKIK010000147.1:0-31867 GCA_035284725.1 Synechococcus sp. | reverse complement strand
GCCATAGCCAGAGCTTAAACCTTGATTTTTTTGTGTTGTTTTCCTCCGTTGCTGGCATATTGGGTTCCCCGGGCCAAGGAAATTACGCCGCAGCCAATCGCATCATGACGGCGATCGCCCAATATCGCCGGGCCCAAAATTTACCCGCATTGGTGATCCACTGGGGGCCTTGGGCAGAGGGCGGGATGGCGACCAAGCTAACCAACCAGGCCCTAGATTTCATTCAACCCCAGCAGGGCTTAGATATCCTTGAGAAATTGTTAGGCACCCAGGATGAAATTAGTGTTTTCAAGGCGAATTGGTCCACTCTGACTAAGCAATTTTCTGAGCTTACCAAAACCTATTATTTTCAAGGGGTTATTCCCCAGGAAACGAAGCCCCAGGATCACGTCTCTGTCTTTAGTCAACTCCGCGCCTTGACGGCGGAAGAACGGGCAGATTACCTATTAGACTATTTGCGTTGTGCCATAGCACAAATCCTTAAATTGGACAGGGAAAAAATCCACCCCCACGACAGTCTCTTGGATCTAGGGATGGATTCTCTGATGGTGATGGAGGCGATCGCCAATCTAAAACAGGATTTACAACTGATGCTTTATCCCCGGGAAATCTACGAACGCCCCCGGTTAGATGTGCTTACGGCCTATCTCGCGGCGGAATTTACCAAGGCCCATGATCCCCATACAGTCACCCCCCAGGAAACCATTGCGCCCCAAAATCTGACGGTCAAAACCAAACCGCAATGGCAAAAACCTAAGCAAAAAAACCCGAACCCTATCGCCTTTATTCTCTCGAGTCCCCGGTCGGGTTCAACCCTATTGCGGGTGATGTTGGCGGGGCATCCGGCACTCTATTCTCCTCCAGAATTACACTTACTTCCCTTCGAAACCATGGGCGATCGCCAAAAGGAATTAGGGCTTTCCCACCTCGGAGAAGGGTTACAGCGGGCCTTGATGGATCTAGAGAAATTATCGGCCACCGAAAGTCAAAAGAAAGTTGATCAATGGGTTACAGAAAATAAATCCATCGCCGACATTTATGCCTATTTACAACAGCAGACAGGCGAACGTTTATTGATTGATAAATCCCCCAGCTATGGCAGCGATCGCCATATTTTAAATCACAGTGAAATTCTTTTTGACAAGGCGAAATATATCCACCTGATCCGCCATCCCTACGCCGTAATTGAATCTTTTGCGCGGTTGAGAATGGATAAACTTCTGGGGGCTGAGCAACAGAATCCCTACGCCCTCGCCGAATCTATTTGGACTGAAAGCAACCAAAATATTGTAGAGCTAGGTAATAGGGTTAATGCCAATCAATATTTACAGGTCATTTATGAGGATTTAGTCCGGGATCCCAGGGCTGTTTTAACACAAATTTGTGCATTTTTAGAGGTTGAGTTTGCCGAAGCTCTCCTCGATCCCTACGGTGGCGATCGCCTTACAGATGGTCTCCATGCACAATCCATGGGGGTGGGTGATCCCAACTTCCTGCAACACCAAGGAATTGACCCGAGCCTGGCGGAAAAATGGCGTTCCATCGAACTGCTCCATCGTCTCCAAGGGCCCACAATCAACCTGGCCCATCGTTTTCGCTATGAACTGCCCCAGGATGACAAAATCATTCAAATTCAGCCCGCCGACCAATCTATGGGTGAACGGTTCATCCAAGTGCGGGGCCTAGAAACCTGTCTCTGTGAATGGGGCGATCGCCAAAAACCATTAATCTTGCTGCTCCATGGCATTCTGGAACAAGGGGCTTCTTGGCAGCTCATTGCCCCCCAACTGGCGGCCCAAGGTTATTGGGTAGTCGCACCAGATCTACGGGGTCACGGTAAATCTGCCCATGCCCAGTCCTATAGCATGCTGGATTTTCTTGCTGATGTGGACGATCTCAGCAAACAATTGACGACACAACCTTTTATCCTCGTGGGCCATTCCATGGGCTCAGTGATCGGGGCGATGTATACCGGGATTCGTCGGGAAAATGTGAGCCATTTGATGTTGGTGGAAACCATTGTGCCTAACGACATCGACGATGCGGAAACCAGTAATCATTTGACCACCCACCTGGATTACCTCGCCAAGCCCCCGCAGCATCCTATTTTTCCCAGTATCGAAGTGGCCGCCCGGCGCCTCCGGCAAGCAACCCCCCAACTATCACAAGGCCTGTCGGAATCCCTAACAACCCGCAGTACAATTCCTGTGGCCAATGGCGTGCAATGGCGCTGGGATCCCTTCCTCCGCACCCGGGCCGGGATCGAGTTTAATGGGATCAGTCGGCGGCGGTATTTAGCCTTACTCAAAAACATTCAAGCTCCTATCACCCTGATTTATGGCGACCAAAGCGAATTTAACCGCCCCGCCGACCTCGAAGTCATTGAAGGGACTCTCCCCCAAGCCCAGCGTCTGACCATATCCGGTGGCCATAATCTCCACTTTGAAAATCCCCAGGCGATCGCCCAGATTATTTGTCAGCAATTACCCATCAACACCCCAGGAACACAATAAAAAATATTGCAAAAAACAATCCTAAAGTCCGCAAATATTAGATTCTAAAATCTATGGAATTTTGCCTAGGCTACTAGGGAAAGCCCGTCGGGAGATCCAGAACCTTCCTGATTCCCTGATGAAACTTGTTAGACCTGATATCCTGAGAACTAGACCCCTTTACAAGATGGCCTTTTAGAAAAACCCATGCATCTTAGTGAAATTACCCATCCTAACCAACTCCACGGTTTATCAGTCCGTCAGTTGGAGGAGATTGCTCGGCAAATTCGTGAAAAACACCTCCAGACAATTGCAGCAAGTGGTGGTCACCTAGGCCCTGGTTTAGGGGTGGTTGAACTGACCCTCGCCCTTTATCAAACCCTTGATCTTGACCGCGATAAAGTCGTTTGGGATGTGGGCCACCAAGCTTATCCCCATAAGCTGATTACCGGACGCTACAACGAATTTCACACCCTCCGTCAAAAGGATGGGGTCGCTGGCTACCTAAAGCGCAGTGAAAATGTATTTGATCACTTTGGGGCCGGCCACGCTTCCACCAGCATTTCCGCTGCCCTGGGGATGGCCCTAGCCCGGGATGCGAAGGGAGAAGACTTTAAATGTGTCGCTGTGATTGGCGATGGCGCTTTAACGGGGGGCATGGCCCTCGAAGCGATTAATCACGCGGGTCACCTGCCCGATACAAATCTGATGGTGGTGCTCAATGACAATGAGATGTCCATCTCCCCCAATGTCGGTGCCATTTCCCGTTACTTAAATAAAGTCCGCCTCAGCGATCCAGTACAATTCCTTACCGACAACCTGGAAGAGCAAGTCAAGCATTTACCTTTCCTTGGGGAATCCCTCACCCCAGAAATGGAACGCCTCAAGGACAGCATGAAGCGTTTAGCCGTGTCTAAAGTGGGCGCAGTAATTGAGGAATTGGGCTTTAAGTATTTTGGCCCCGTGGATGGTCATAACCTTGAGGAATTGATTCGCACCTTTAAACAAGCCCATAAAGCAAAGGGGCCGACCCTCGTTCACGTGGCGACGGTAAAGGGGAAAGGTTATGCGATCGCCGAAAAGGATCAAGTAGGCTACCACGCCCAATCCCCCTTCGACCTGGCAACGGGGAAAGCCTATCCTTCCAAAACCCCCACACCACCAAGCTATACCAAAGTTTTTGCCCATACCCTGACGACCCTCGCTGAAAACAACCCGAAAATTATTGGGATTACGGCGGCCATGGCCACCGGGACAGGCTTAGACAAACTTCAGCAAAAGTTGCCCAAACAATACATTGATGTGGGTATTGCCGAACAACATGCAGTCACCCTCGCGGCAGGAATGGCCTGTGAAGGGCTGCGGCCTGTGGTGGCGATTTACTCCACTTTCCTCCAGCGAGCTTACGACCAGATTATCCATGATGTCTGTATCCAAAAGCTTCCCGTGTTCTTCTGCCTGGACCGAGCCGGCATTGTTGGGGCGGATGGGCCGACCCACCAAGGGATGTATGACATCGCCTACCTACGCCTCATTCCGAACATCGTGATCATGGCGCCCAAGGACGAAGCAGAACTACAACGGATGCTTGTTACAGGCATTGAATATACCGATGGGGCGATCGCCATGCGTTATCCCCGGGGTAGTGGTGTGGGGGCACCACTCATGGAAGAAGGTTGGGAAGCGCTGCCCATTGGTAAAGGGGAAATTCTCCGCAATGGGGATGACATTTTGCTTCTCGGTTATGGGGCCATGGTTCACCCGACCCTCCAGGTGGCAGAAATCCTCAGCGAACACGGCATCAGTGCCACGGTGGTGAACGCCCGCTTTGTGAAACCCCTCGACACTGAGTTAATTGTGCCCCTCGCCCAACAAATTGGTAAGGTGGCGACCTTTGAGGAAGGCTGCTTAATGGGTGGGTTTGGTTCTGCGGTTTGTGAAGCCCTCCAGGATCATGATGTCCATGTGCCCGTCAAACGCTTTGGCATCGAGGATGTCCTTGTGGAACACGCGACCCCCGCAGAATCCCGGGCAGCCCACGGCTTAACCCCCGCCCAAATGGCTGAATCGATCCGTGCCGCATTTTTCCAAAAGAATGCCCCCCAAACGGCAACGACTGTTTAATTTAACTGTTTAGCCTCAAAACGTTAAAAACTTCAGACCGTGAATTAAATCTAGATCCCCAGTGTCGCATTGTGACACTGGGGATTTTTTATGGATGATTTCCAGGGGAAGCTACGGGAAAATTGCGATCGCCTTGGGGAACCCTTAAAATTTGGGAGCTTGTCTGTATTTGTGCCTATGAAACGTCGCCACCTGCTTAAATATGGAACCCTTGCCGCCTGGGGTTACGGTCTGACGGCCTGTGCCCAACTTCCCGAGATGGTGCGGCGACCAGCGAATTCCACGGACTCCACGGCTACCCCGGGGCCACGCCTCGATCTTCCCACGCCAGAAAAACAAACCTTGAATTTGGGTTATGTGCCTAATTTGGCGATCGCCCCGTGGTTAGTAGCCATAGAACAAGGTTTTTTTACACAATACGGCCTGGCGGTGAAGCTCTATCCCCAAGTTGATCAACAGGCCCTGGAACAGGGTTTATTGGAATCGCGTTTTGATGGGGCAATTACTTCCTTTGCCACCCCCCTCATTTACCAACTGAAAAGTCCAAAAGTTGATCTGGTGGCCTTGATGCAGATCTATCGTCAGGGCGGCATTTTTTGTGGGCACCAACGGATCTGGGACAGCAATGTGCGGGCGGGCATTGACTATGCAAATTTTGCTGAATTTGCCACAGCCTATCGCAATTATGTGCGGGCGTTGCCGGAAAAAACCTTTGGCCTCGATGATCGCTACAGTGTAACGGCCTATCTCTACCGCTATTGGTGGGCCGCCCTGGGTTTTCATCCCGAGCAAGATCTAGAGTTGGTCACCTTTGCCCCCACGGAACTCCACGCTAAACTCCAGGCGGGTTTAATTCAGGGCTATGGCAGCCAAGAACCCTGGGGACAACAGACGATCGCCAACAATAGCGGCTTTGTGCAATATCTCTCCGGAGATATTTGGCAGGGACATCCGGGGCCAGTGCTAACCACGAGTAGAGGTTGGTTAGAGGCAAATCCCCAAACGGCTCAGGCACTCGTCGCGGCAACTTTACAGGGTTGTCAGTATTGCCAGAATCCCATTAACGCAACCACGGTCGGTAATTTATTGGGGACGAAGTTAAAGCTGGATCCCGGCCCAATGGCAGCACTCCTAGGGGGTGAATATTTCTATGGCGGCACAGGCGATCGCCCAATCCAGAGACGAGATAGTCCCCTTTGGTTTGGCCAAGCTAGACCGCTCATTGCCCCCGACCAGGTGAATTACTGCTGGCAATCTCATGGGCTATGGCTCCTGACCCAAATGGTGCGCTGGCGACATTTTAATCTGAAACAATATCCCGACAATGCTGCCGAACTGGTTGCTGCGGCCTACCCCACGGATCCTTACAAGGCGATCGCCCCTAAATTTGGTTTGCGTTTGCCCCCAGAACCCCTCAAATCAGAGATTCACTTCATTGATCAACGGGCCTTTTTTCCAAATCAAGCGACCAGTTATCTCAATCAGTTCAAAATCCGCACCTAGGGCTATTTCCCGATACAAAAACGGCTAAAAATCCGGTCAAGGACAGATTCTGTGACCCCTTCCCCCGTAATTTCTCCGAGGAGTTGGATGGCGCTCCGCAGATCAATGGTCCAAAAATCCAAAGGCAATCCCTGGGTGATGGTATCTTGTACCTGCAGTAGAGCCTGTTGGGCCTGGGTGAGTACCGCTGCCTGTCGCTGATTAATAGCAAAATCGAGATCCGCTGCCCCCACTTGCCCCGTCTGCACCAGATTGGCGATCGCCTGTTCGAGATCATCGATCCCCTGCTGTTGGGCCGCCGCCGTTTGCACGACCCCCTTTACCTCGGCAGGCACTGCAATCCTTTCTGGTTGGGCCAAGTCTGTTTTATTGATCACTAACACAATCGCTTGGGAACGTTCCTGATGACTAGCTGTCGTGATCAACCGTTGGAAAATATCTTGATCTGCTCCTGTCCAACCCGCCGCCGCATCGATGGTAAATAAAACTAAATCTGCCTGTTGGGATGCGGTCAGGGAACGGGCCACACCAATTTTTTCCACGGTATCTTCCGTTTCCCGAATGCCCGCCGTATCCAGCACCTGCACCGGAATGCCCTGCACCACTAACTGGGACTCCACCACATCCCGGGTTGTCCCTGGCAAATCAGTGACAATGGCGCGATCACTGCGGCTCCAGGCGTTTAATAGGCTTGATTTTCCGACATTAGGACGCCCGACAATGGCCACCTTTAACCCCGTGCGCAACAGTTCACCCCGGTCGGCGGTCTGGAGAATTTGCGCGACTTTTTCCAAGACATGGTCGAGATCCCGTTGAACCTGGGCTTCATCGAGGGGCGGCAAATCATCCTCAAAATCGATGCGTGCTTCCACCTCCGCCAAAATATCGAGACATTGACCCCGCAGTTGACGGATCGGCTGGGCTAGTTTTCCTTGAATCCCCGCCAAGGCCACCTGGGCTGATTGGGGTGATTTGGCACCGACCAGTTCCGCCACACTTTCGGCCTGGGTAAGGTCAATGCGCCCATTTAAAAACGCCCGCAGGGTAAATTCTCCGGGATTGGCGAGGCGAGCACCGGCTTCCACACAAAGTTGTAAAACCTGCTGCACGGGAATAATACCCCCATGGCAGTGGAACTCCACCACATCTTCGGCGGTAAAAGAGCGGGGTGCGAACATCAACATCAGCAATGCTTCATCGACAATCGCCTGGGTTTGCGGGTGCCGCACATAGCCATACAAAATGCGGTGACTTTCCCAAGGCTGCTTACCGGGGGCGTGAAATAGTTGTCGAGCGATGGGTAGCGCCGATTCACCGGATAACCGGACAATGCCAATACTGCCTTGGTTCGGGACGACCGCACTGGCGATCGCCACAATGGTATCCCCTAGATTCACAGCTTAAAACGGAATGTCATCGAGGTTGGGTTCCGGCTCGCTACTGGGAGCAGGGACAGGGGTAGGCGTTGCAACCACAGGATTCAAAGGCACCACATTACTAGGAGCAGGGTGAGAAGGTACTGTTGCCATGGGAGTACGGGTCGGGGCTGTAGACGTAAAACCAGCACCCAGGGGCTGAATTTGGGAAATTACCAGTTCCGCCTTCTTCTCCTTAAACCCTTCCGGGCGTTCGACAGTATTCATCGTCAGGCGACCTGTCACAATGACATTGTCCCCATCCCGGTAATTTTGCTGAATTTCTTGGCTGAGATTATCACCCCAACCCACGGCTTTTAGACGACAGGTGGGATCTCCCTCCCGTAACCCAGGAAATTCGATGGTGATTTGGGCCAGGGGCGTATTTTCGGGAGTATAGCGCAGTTCCGGCTCCCCTAGGATGCGGGCCACGAGCACACAGCTATTCATAATCTTGTTTTTTCCTTTGGCGATCGCTTAACTTAAGGTTCAATTGTACTTTCTTTTGGCAGGGAACTCTGACCTAAAACCGCAGTCCTAACCCCCCTTGGAGAGCCACCGCTTTTTCATTTTTACCCTTATAAGCATCGAAGGCAAAAACAGCATTGGTGAAGATCACGGTGTTGCTATTAGGAAGGGCGTAGTCAAGGCCCGGTTGAATTACAAAACTATTTTCATCGCCCACTGGTGAAGGATTCTCCCCTGTGGCAAAAGAGTAACCAGCACCCACGTAGGCATCGAGTTGCCAGGTAAGGGGTACATCATAGGAGATGGTGGGGACGATCGCCGTACTTCCGGAGCCGATAAATGCTTGGGTACGGAGGGAAATAGGGAGTTTCAAAAATTTGTAGCGGGCGGCAAGTACCGCGCTCAGTTGTTGCCCTTCACCATTCCAGTCGGAGGATACACCAATGCCGGCCCCGGCCCCCACATAGCTCCCGTAGGCCGCTTGGGCTTGGGCGGGGGATTGTATCCCATAGGCGACCCCAGTCAGTAGGGCGGTGGCGATCGCCAAATTACTGAATTGCCTGACACCAAGATGGGGACAACGCATTTTTACACTCCTCACAACCATAGAACAGGGCGGACAATATCTAGAATTGCTGCCATTCTAAGGTAATTTCTTCGTTTCTACCACAGACCCAAAGTCCCTAGTTGGCGCAGGCCACACATCCCTCGGCGCCTTCCTTGAAATCATCCTTTTGGACAGTACGGATGTAGTAAATAGCCTTACAACCCTCAGACCAAGCCAACATCAGAATGTCAAAGATATCTTTGGCCTTCAATGCCCGTTCGGGTTCTTCGGGGAAGTAAACCCCTTGGTTGAGGTTAAAAATCAGTTCCATGGAAATGCCCGTATCGATCCATTTTTGCATTGTTGCCACAGCCTTAACGACAGTGCGCTGGTCCATACTTTTGTTTTCTTGGTAGAACCAAAAAGCTTTGCCAATGAAGGGCGGTGCGATGGGGACGGTTCCCTTAGCCCACTTGTCATAGAAGAATTTACTGTAGGTCGGCAAAATACTCGCACTACAACCCTGCACTAAAGAGGAAGACGTATTCGGGGCGATCGCCGTGATGTGACTATTGCGGATCCCGTATTGTTTGACCTCTTCACTGAGGGTTTCCCAACGGTCGACTGAGTAGGCATTCCCCCGATACCAGGCGATTGGTTTGGCGCCAATTAAATGGCCTTTACTCCACTCACTCCCCAAAAAGGCAGGGTAAGCGCCCCGTTCCTTGGCAAGATCCACGGAGGTACGGGTGCAATGGTAGCCAATATCTTCAAAAAGGCGATCGATGGCCTCAATATTTTTGTAGGAAAGCTTATTCTTCGCGAGCCAATCGGCCAACCCCATTGCGCCGACGCCAATGGTGCGGTAACGCTGGTTATGGATGCTGCTGTCTTCGAAGGGGGTATTGGTGATCTCAATTGTGTTATCCAGGATGCGCACTGCCACCTCACAGGCATCGGCCAACTCATCCGGTTCAATATTGGCCAAGTTCAAGGAATCTAGGTTACAGGTGTGGGCCAGTTGACCGGGGACAACATTGGAGAAGGACTCGACACATAGGTTAACTCCCGGAATGTAACCTTCATGCTGGTTGGGATTGGCGCGGTTGATGGTGTCTTTGAAGGCGATATAGGGCATCCCTGTTTCGATTTGCGATCGCATAATTTCCTTAAACAGGTGCCGCGCGTCGACTTTTTTGTAGAGTTTAATTTCTCGATCTAGGCTAGCTTCAATCTGCTGGTAGGCCGTGTCAAATTTCTCACCCCAGAGGGAAGCCAGGTCAATACCCAGGTTTTCTTTCACTTCGTAGGGATCAACTAACGTCCAACTTTCCTGGTTTTGGACCCGCCGCATGAATTCATCAGTCACGACCAATTGCGGGAAAACGTCGTAGGCCTTGCGGCGCTGATCCCCATTTTCGGTCTGCATCTCCAGAAATTCCGGCACATCTAAATGCCACACATCCAGGGAAACGGTAATTGCCCCGGCTCTTCTTCCCCCCTGGTTCACGGCGATCGCCGTATCGTTGAGGAGCTTAATCCAAGGAATGACACCACCGGAAGCATTGGGTTTACCCATGACTCGACTGCCGGTAGCTCGAATCCGACTGACATTACAACCAACCCCACCGCCATTTTTGGAAATTCGTGCCGCGTTCGTGATTTCCCGAAAGATACTTTCAAGGTTATCTTCCATGCCGATAATGAAGCAGGAGGAGAGGGAACCATTGGGCACCCGCAGATTCGCAAGGATCGGTGTTGCTAAGGAAATTTTCCGTTGGGCGATCGCCTCGTAGAATTTTTTCGCCCACTTAAGCCGGTTCTCGGGTTTTTCCGGCAGGGCGAGGAGGAGGGCACAGGTTAAAAAAGCTTCCTGGGGCAGTTCGTCGTCGAGGAGATAGCGCTTGGTGAGGAGGACGGCCCCTGCATAGTCATAATCCATGTCCCAGTCCGCATTGATCCAGCCGTTGGCAATCTCTAATTCAGCGGCACTGTACTGCAACAGACGGTCGTCGTAAACCTGATCCGCCACTTTCTCAGCGACAACCTGGGGATATTGCCCATATTGATAACCCCGGGACACGAGGGTATCTTTCCACAGACTCCAGATGTGTAAACGCCCCGCCACATAGCGCCAGTCTGGTTCCTCTGGGCTACACATTTCCAGGGCGCACTGGATGAGGTTTTCTTGAATTTCTCGGGTGGTTACGCCGTCTTTCAGACGCGTTTTTAGGCCCGCTTCCAATTCGATGGTGTTGGCGTCTAAGTCCTGGCAAGCCCATTGCACCACATTGCGAATTTTGGTGACATCTAGGGGGGCTCGTTTGCCGTTCCGTTTAACGACATAGGTTTGGGGTTTCGTCGGTGTTACCGCACTGGAAGCAGAATAGAAAGGAGTAACGCTGGAGGTGCTTCGGGAGGGTGCAGTATCTTGACGGAGATCCATAGGTCAGGGGAGAAATAAGCTGAAACGATAAAAAAATCCTGTCTAGGAATAGCACCATATTTATGGTGAGGAACAGGAAGCCTGCATATCCTAACACTAGATAAGCTTAGAAAACAAATTGTTTTTTACAGAAATTTTTGGTCAATTTAGGGTATTTGCGCTATGGGAAATGGGCGACGTGATGCCCTCCCTAAAATCAGCCCCAACGGACTCGCTTACAATAGCAGGGATATAAAACGTTTCCCCGATCTGACGACTTTGTTTGACCAAGAACGCCTCCTTTTCGAGCCCATCACCCCGGCCCCTGCTGCAATCCCGCTGATTTTTGCTTTTCCGAATACTTACACGGTGGGGATCACCAGCCTGGGCTATCAGTTGGTCTGGGCGAAGTTTAGTCAACGGGCCGATGTGGATGTGCGACGCTTGTTTACAGATCTAAGTGAAAAGTTGCCTGCCCAGCCAGAAATTGTCGGTTTTTCTTTTTCCTGGGAACTGGATTATACGAATCTATTTAGCCTATTGGAACAGTTGAAGATTCCCCTACGGGCAGCGGAACGGGGCGATCGCCATCCCCTGGTGTTTGGGGGGGGCTCGGTCTTGAGTGCCAATCCAGAACCCTTTGCGGACTTTTTCGATGTGATTTTGCTGGGAGACGGAGAAAATCTCCTGGATGAATTCATTGATCAATACCAAACGGTGCGCCAAGGCGATCGCCAACGGAAACTACAGCACCTTGCCCAAACCCCAGGAATCTACGTCCCCAGCCTGTATGAAGTGACCTATCGGGAACCCACAGGGGAAATTGAAACGATTGAACCGAAGCATCCCGAAGTGCCCCCCATCGTCGAAAAACAGACCTACCGGGGGAATACCCTCTCTGCCTCAACCGTGGTCACAGAAAAAGCCGCCTGGGAAAATATCTACATGGTGGAGGTAGTACGCAGTTGCCCGGAGATGTGCCGTTTTTGCCTCGCCAGTTATGTCACCCTGCCGTTTCGCACCGCCAATTTAGAACAGTCTTTGATCCCCGCCATCGAACGAGGCTTAAAGGTGACCGATCGCCTCGGATTACTGGGGGCTTCCGTGACCCAACACCCGGAATTTGAACAACTCCTCGATTACCTCTCCCAACCCCAATATGCCGACGTACGCCTCAGTATTGCCTCGGTGCGAACCAATACCGTCACGGAAAAGTTAGCAAAAACCCTCGCCGCGCGGGATACCCGTTCGATCACCATTGCCGTAGAAAGCGGATCTGAGCGGTTAAGGGAGATCGTCAATAAAAAGCTGACCAACGACGAAATTATTACGGCGGCGGTGAATGCAAAGGCGGGTGGTCTTAAAGGAATTAAATTCTACGGGATGGTGGGTATTCCGGGGGAAGAAGTGGCGGATGTGGAGGAAACGGTGGCAATGATGATGGCGGTGAAAAAAGCGGCCCCAGGTCTACGCTTAACCCTCGGTTGCAGCACCTTTGTACCGAAGGCCCACACCCCTTTCCAATGGTTTGGGGTGAACCCCGCCGCGAAAAAACGGCTGCAATTTCTCCAGAAAAAAATCGCTTCCCAGGGGATGGAGTTCCGACCTGAAAGCTATAACTGGTCCGTGATCCAAGGGCTACTTTCTCGAGGCGATCGCCGTTTATCGAAATTACTGGAGCTGACCCGGGACTATGGGGATACCCTCGGCAGCTACAAACGTGCCTTTAAAGAATTGAAAGGGCAGATTCCCCCTCTGGAGTTTTATGTCCATCAGGATTGGGCCACAACCCAGGTGCTCCCCTGGCAACATTTAAATACGGCGATCCCCAAGGCCACCATCGAGAAGCATTTCCAAACGGCGGCGGTGCCTCTCCAGGTTTGAGGGTGTGTTAGAGCTGAAATAGATCGGCGATCGCCTGTTGGGGATCGGGTTGTTTCACGAGGGATTCCCCAATGAGGACAGCCTTTGCCCCCGCCTCTTTCACAAACTGGAGATCCAGGGGCGTATGCAAACCAGACTCACTGACTACCCGGATACCTTTTGCTTGGAGTTCGGCGCGGCGACTTTCCATCAGCACTGTGGTCGTTTCCAGATCGACAGAAAAATCTTCGAGATTGCGGTTGTTGATTCCCACCAGGCTCACCCCCTCGATGGCGAGTACCCGATCCAACTCAGCGAGGGTGTGTACTTCCACCAGGGCCGTCATTCCTAAGCTCCGAATAATTTTGACGAAGTAGGCGAGGTCTTGGTCACTGAGGATCGCCGCAATCAGGAGGACCGCGTCGGCACCATGGCTGCGGGCTTTAAAAATCTGGTAGGGGTAGATGACAAATTCCTTACACAGCAGGGGTAAATCCACCGCTTCCCGTACCAGGCTCAGATTCTCAAAACTGCCTTGGAAAAAATTTTCGTCCGTCAGCACAGAGAGACAACTGGCCCCACCGGCGGCATAACTTTTGGCGATCGCCACGGGATCAAAATCTTCGCGGATGACTCCTCTGCTGGGGGAAGCCTTTTTCACTTCAGCGATCAGGGCCGGTTGAGTTTTGCCATGGACTAAAGCTCCCAGAAAATCCTTGGCGGGGGGAACCGTCGTCACCAACTTACGCAATTCCAGCAGAGAGACCTTTTCCCGCAGTTGTTCCACTTCTTTCTCTTTGTGCCAGACGATTTCCTCGAGGATATGTTGAGGTTTGGCATCGGGAACCGCCACTTGATATTGCACAATGCTGACATTGACGGGGCGACTGGGGTGGAGGCGACGAATTTGTACGGTCATAGGCCTGGGGGGGGATGAAAAAGCAACCCCTGGGGGCTGCTCCTGTCAAAACAAAGGTTAATTCTTACGAAAGGGTCGAGACAAACAAAAATTTATTTTTTCGTTTGCATGTTGCGTACTTGGTTCAGGGCCGCAGCACCGATGTTAAAAATTGCCCAAGAGCCAGCGATGATTACAGGAGCCAACACAACAACAACTCGCCAATCCATGGTTTAATTCCTCTCAGTTAAAAAGTGATGATAAACAAAGTTTGTCAATTGTATATTAATAACCCATTCGGCTACCTTTTCCAAGGGTTAGCACTGGGGCCAGGATCAGACTAGATCAAGGCGATCGCCCCACAAAATCCAGCGAAAGACCGGGGATCGGTTAGGGTAAATGGGAAAGTTTTTCTAGAATTCGGTGTGTTGATGATCGCTTTCCAACGGTGGTTTACCCTGATGATGGCCCAGTGGCTTGTCCTCTGGCCTTGGCTCTTTGTAGGCGTTGGTCTTTCCACGGCGGCTCTCCTCCTCACGTCCCGGCCCTGGTGGAAAAAAATTCTGCCGAAAAGTTCCTGGGGTCAACTACTGGGAGGCTTGGGTTTAGGCTTAGTGCTGCCCCTGGCACAGGTGGGGGCTTTACCGCTGATGCGCCGCTTGCTTTGGCAGACGGGTTCAACGTCGGGGGCGATCGCCTTTTGGTTAGGGACGATTTCTATCAATCCGTTTTTTCTAGTACCACTCTGGCAACAATCCCCCGGACAAGGAGGCTTAATTCTCGTCTATGGGGCCCTTAGCCTTAGCCTTGGGTGTTTTATCGCTGGTATTTTTGCCTTTGAACACCGCCAATGCACCTATGACCAAGGGGATTTAGAACCGTTTTCCTATCCGGTGATCGCCCGGCCCAGTTCCCATCGCTTGTCCAATCCCCAGGCCGAGTCTCTGCCCACCGTTAATAAATTAACTATCCTGCCCACCTCCCGCAGGTTCCGTTCTCTGACTGCGAGCCAAAACCTTACCCAGGAACTTTTGGAATGGTCTGGTTGGTTGGCGATCGCCTGTGGTGTGATGGCCCTAGGACAACTTCTTTTCCCCCTCAGAACTTTACTGGAGCACGGCATTATCGGCCTCCTGGGCGCAGGGATTTTCTATGGTCTCCAACCTGGACAAATGGCAAGGCTTTTTGAGCTTCTATTCGCCAACTATGGTGGGGCGATCGCCCTGGGATTTCTTCTCACGGGAACTTTTTTCAACGGGATTACCCTGGTTTTTTTAATCAATACGGTACGTTGGCGTGCCTATGTTTACCTTTGTCTGTTGCTGGGTTTAGCGGTGCTGCTGCTGGATATCTGGTTGAATTTTTATGTTTTTTAATGTCTTGTAAGTGGGCACTTTTATGGCTCCAAAGAAACATCACATTCCCGAGTCCTCTGGGGATCCGATGGTATCTTTAGGAAAGAAGCAAGAAATGAGCTTCCTCGACAGATTAAACAGCCCTTATAAACGCTATAGAAAGAGGTGAAAACGCTGTTCCAAACCATGTCTGTCTATCCATCTCTAAAAACAATAATCCCCACGAACATTCGCTATTTTCCAGAGTGCTGAACCGGGGAGTTTGATCAAGGGTTAGTTCCTGAGAAACTCCAAAGTTTTCTGAAAATATGTCGGAAAAGGGCTTGAGTATTCGGACTGGATTCTTGTTTTTGTCATGAACTCTCTGTTACACATTCGTTTATCAACTGCACATTCTCCAAGCTCACAATAGTGGGCTTTTTTATTGGTTGCGGTGGCCGGGCGACAAATCTCGAATTTTTCCTCTATCTTTAAGGTTGCGTTCTGCTCATTTTTTGCTCGCACCCATGGCTTATCCCTCAATCCATCCTGACACCATTGAAGAAATCCGGGCCAAGGTCGATATTACGGAAGTTGTATCGGACTACGTGGTATTGAAAAAACGGGGTAAGGATCTGCTAGGGCTATGTCCGTTCCACGATGAGAAAACCCCAAGCTTTACGGTCAGCCCAACGAAGCAGTTTTACCATTGCTTTGGCTGTGGGGCGGGAGGAAACGCGATCAAGTTTTTGATGGAGGTCAATAAGGCACCCTTTGCCCAGGTAGTCATGGATTTGGCCCAGCGGTATCAGATCCCCATCAAAACCCTCGAACCGGAGCAGCATGAGAAAATCCAGCGGGAACTTTCCCTCAAGGAACAGCTCTACGAAATTGTGGCGATCGCCAATGATTTTTATCAATACTCCCTCAGACAGCCGGACGGGAAAATAGCCCTAGATTATGTCCGCGAGCAACGGCAACTAACAGAAGAAACCATTCAAAGATTTGGCTTAGGCTATGCGCCGGGGGGCTGGGATAGCCTTTATAACTACCTTGTTGAGCAAAAACGCTACCCCATCGAGCTCGTCGAAAAGGCGGGGCTGATTAAACCGCGCCAGTCAGGGAATGGCCACTATGACCAATTCCGCGATCGCCTGATGATCCCGATCTATGATGCCCAGGGGCGGGCGATCGCCTTTGGGAGCCGTACCCTCACCAACGAAGAACCGAAATATCTCAACTCCCCGGAAACGCCTTTATTTGATAAGAGTCGGACGCTGTTTGCCCTCGATAAGGCCAAAGGGGCGATCGCCAAACGGGATGCCGCCCTGGTGGTGGAAGGGTATTTCGATGCGATCGCCCTCCATGCGGCGGGTTTTGACCATGCGGTGGCTTCCTTAGGGACAGCTTTTACCCAAGGGCAGATTAAACAACTGTTGCGCTATACCGATTCCAAGCAAATTATTTTTAATTTTGACGCGGACAAGGCCGGAATTAAGGCGACCCAACGCACCCTAACGGAAATCGAACCCCTCATCTACAGTGGTCAGGCCCAGGTAAGAATATTGAATCTGCCAGGGGGGAAAGATGCCGATGAATTTCTCCGGACAGATCAAGGGCCAGCACAGTACCAAACCGCTTTGGAGACGGCTCCCCTTTGGCTCGACTGGCAATTGGCGCAAATTTTCCTCGGTCAGGATATGTCCCAGGGGGATCAGTTCCAAGGGGTCGTTAAACAGGTGGTGCGACTGCTGGCAAAAATTGACAACCCCAGTTTTCGTAGTCACTACATCGCTAAGGCGAGTGAACTCATCAATCACGAAGATTCCCACTACAAAAAACAACTGGAAGCTACCCTCCTAACTCAGGTAAACCGCTTCCGCAAGGCCCAATCTCGCAATCCCGAAGTGCAACCGGAGGCGATCGCCATTTCCTCCCAGACCATTACCCTTGCCCAGGCCGAAGAATTACTCCTACGCATTTACCTCCACAGCCCGGCCCAACGCCATACAATTGAGTCCCTGTTGGCCGAAAAAGAAGCGATGTTTAGCCTGTCCCAGCACCGTTGGCTCTGGCAACAAATTTTGGAAACCCCTTTGGAAATTAAGCAAAATCGCCTCCACAATCAACTTTTAGGCCGCATGCTCGATAGTCTGACTCATCACCCCGAACGGATGCACCTATTGGGAGCCTTACTCTATCTGACGGAAACGACGGAAATCGATGTGCGCCGGGCTACCCTCAATATCCGCGCGGCGATCGCCACCCTTGAGCATGTGAACTGGACCCAACACCGCCGCTACTGCAAAGAAAAATGGCAAAGCCTCGACCCCCAACACCCAGATTTTGCCTACTATGTGCGCGAGTTTGAAGAAGCCGACCACAAACTCAAGGCGATCGCCCAGGAACGGCATTTTTCTAACCTCGAGATTCTCCAGCACGAAACCTGATCCGGTTTTGCCGCCCACGATGGAAAGAACAGAAACTGATACCATGGGAGCTTGCAGATAGACATGCTTTTATACAACAGATTTTATGAGTACTCCATCCGGTCTAATTGCGCCCCACGGTGGCCAATTAATTAACCGCATTGCCTCCGACGCCGAAAAACAAGAATTCCTCGCCCAAGGCGATCGCCTCCCCCGCATCACCCTCGATGCCCGGGCCCAATCCGACCTCGAAATGATTGCCATCGGTGGTTTCAGTCCCCTCAAAGGCTTCATGGAGCAAAAGGACTACGAACTCGTAGTCGAAGAAATGCACCTCAGCAACGGTCTCCCCTGGTCTGTGCCTGTCACCCTGTCCGTGGCCGAAGAAGTTGCTGAACCCCTCAAAGAAGGCAATTGGGTACGCCTTGACGATGCTAACGGTCGTTTTATCGGTGTCCTCGAACTCACCGAGAAATATCACTACAACAAAGCCCACGAAGCGATCAACGTCTATCGCACCGACGAAGAAAAACACCCCGGTGTCAAAGTCGTCTACGAACAAGGCGCCGTGAATCTTGCCGGGCCCGTCTGGTTACTCGAACGGGATGACCATCCCCTTTTCCCCAAATATCAAATTGATCCTGCCGCCTCCCGCGCTGCCTTCCAAGCGCGGGGCTGGACAACCGTCGTCGGCTTCCAAACCCGGAACCCGATCCACCGCGCCCACGAATACATCATCAAGTGTGCCCTCGAAACCGTCGATGGTCTTTTCCTCCATCCCCTTGTTGGTGCCACCAAGAGCGATGATATCCCTGCCGATGTGCGGATGCGCTGCTACGAAATCATGCTGGAAAACTATTTCCCCCAAGAGCGTGTGATTCTGGCGATTAATCCTTCGGCGATGCGCTACGCTGGCCCCCGGGAAGCGATCTTCCACGCCCTGATTCGGAAAAATTATGGCTGTACCCACTTCATCGTCGGCCGTGACCATGCTGGTGTCGGTGATTATTACGGCACCTACGACGCCCAGAAGATCTTTGATGAGTTTGATCCCCAGGCCCTTGGGATTACGCCGATGAAGTTTGAGCATGCTTTCTATTGCAAAAAAACTGACCAGATGGCGACTTCCAAAACCAGTCCTAGCAGCCCCGAAGACCGGATTCACCTTTCTGGAACTAAGGTGCGGGAAATGCTTCGTCGCGGTGAACTTCCCCCCCCACAGTTCTCCCGTCCCCTCGTGGCAGCTGAATTAGCTAAGGCCATGCACGACTAAAAATTACGTGATTTACAGAAAACCTCCCTGCGGATGATAGGGAGGTTTTGTTTTAGAGATACTTTTTCAGTAGACTTCAAGATCTTTAGATATCGAGATCCACCAGATTCAGTTTTGGGGCATTCGTCTCAATAAATTCCCGGCGGGGGGCCACGCGATCGCCCATGAGTACTGTAAAGATCCGATCCGCTTCAGCAGCATCCTCGATTTCCACCCGTTTGAGGGTGCGAGTTTCTGGGTTCATGGTAGTATCCCAAAGCTGCTGGGGCATCATTTCCCCTAAACCCTTGAAGCGTTGAATGTTGTATTTGGCGTTGTCCGGCAGTTGGCTAATCTGTTCCTGAAGTTCGCGATCGCTATAGCAATAGGCATGATTCTTACCCCGTTCCAGTTTATAGAGGGGGGGACAAGCAATGTAAATGTAGCCTTGATCCACCAATTCCCGTTGGTAACGGTAGAAGAAAGTAAGTAATAGCGTCCGAATGTGTGCCCCATCCACGTCGGCGTCCGTCATAATTACTACCCGGTGGTAGCGGAGTTTATCCGGGTTAAATTCTTCGCCCTTAATGCCTAGCCCTAAGGCTGTAATCAGGGACTGAATCTCATTATTTTTATAAATCTTGGCGTCGTCGGTTTTTTCGATGTTCAGAATTTTCCCCCGCAAGGGTAGGATTGCTTGGAAAGCGCGATCACGGCCCTGTTTCGCACTACCACCGGCGGAATCCCCCTCCACAAGGTAAATCTCAGTCTTAGCAGGGTCCCGTTCACTACAGTCAGCCAGCTTCCCAGGAAGTAAAGAAGACTCTAAAACGGATTTACGACGTACCAATTCCCGGGCCCGACGGGCGGCTTCGGCGGCCTTAAACGCTTGGATAGCCTTCTCTAAAATGGCATCGACGACATTTAAATTAAATTCAAAATATTCCGTGAGCACTTCACCCACAAAGGAATCGACGATCCCCCGCACTTCGGAGTTACCGAGTTTGGTTTTGGTTTGTCCCTCAAACTCAGGTTCCGGCACCTTCACAGAGATTACGGCGGTTAAACCTTCGCGAATATTTTCCCCGGCAAGGTTAGAATCATTGTCCTTGAGTTTGTTGCGCTTACGGGCAACGGCATTCATGGTACGAGTGAGAACACTCTTTAACCCTTCGAGGTGGGTCCCGCCGTCAATAGTCCGAATATTGTTGGCAAAACCAAGGAGATTATCACTATAGGCATCGAGGCACCACTGAAGCGCGACCTCTAGCTGTACGCCATTTTTTTCGCCGGTAACGTAGATAATTTCTTCGTGGAGGGGGGCCTTCTCCCGGTTCATGTAGGCGACATATTCTTTGATCCCGCCCTCATAAAAATAAGTATTCTGGGTTTGTTTATCGGCACGGTGATCCGTAAAGATAATCTTGACACCAGCATTGAGATAGGCGAGTTCCCGCAGACGTCCAGCCAGGGTGTTGTAGTCAAAGATTGTTGTTTCCGTAAAAATTTGTGCATCGGGCATGAAGCAGACGGAGGTGCCAGTGCCATGGCCAGGGGCTGGGGATTCGCTCAGTTCTCCCTGGGGAACACCCCGTTCGTAACGTTGTTTGTAAGTAGTTTCATTGCGCCAAACGGTGACTTCTACCCATTCAGAGAGGGCATTAACCACGGAAACCCCGACCCCATGTAACCCCCCGGAAACTTTATAGCCTCCGGCCCCGAATTTACCGCCTGCGTGGAGGACAGTCATGACAGTTTCTAGGGCAGATTTTCCAGTGGTGGGGTGGACATCGGTGGGAATCCCCCGGCCATTGTCTGTGACGGTGACGGAGCCATCCAGATTGATGTCAACGGTGATGTCGGTGCAGTAGCCAGCGAGGGCCTCGTCGATGGAATTATCTACGACTTCATAAACCAGGTGGTGGAGACCGCGGGGACCAGTGGTGCCGATGTACATTCCGGGACGTTTGCGAACCGGCTCTAAACCTTCGAGAACCTGGATCTGCTGGGCACTGTAATTGCTGGTCATGGAAGAACTCCGAATTTTGGGCGCGAAAACTCTGTAGCCTGTTTTTGGGTCAAATTAGGCAAAAATTATACCATAAAAGGCTTCCTGGGGTGATGAACGAAATCTGGGACCGGATTTGTGGAGGGGTGGAGCGGCACTTTTTGCGGCGGTCAATTTAAGGCGTTCAAAAAGGAGAATTTCCCAGGAAAAATTAGTACGTCCATTTTATCGCAGGGCCAGGACTAGTTTAAAAAATATTGAGGCAACGGGGTTCCTGGGGGGCCGCAATAAGGCGATCGCATCCGGACTCTGGATAGGCCCAGTGGTAGTGGCATTCTTTAGGATTTCCCCAACACAGGGCGAGGTACACTTCATCCCGACCCAAGTCTAATTCAACCCATTCGGCTTGATAGCTGAGCCGGTGAACTTCCTGGGAAGATAGGGGTCTCAGATTGTGCTTTTCTAAGTGCCAAAAGTGCAAGTCTTCTGTGACCTGCCACCAAAACTCTAGTACCGCTGCTTTGGCATCACGGAGGGTCGTTTTATCTTCATCGATGGCAATGAGTTGTTGGTGAATTTCCGGCAGGCGGAGACGATGTTCCCCAAAGCTGATTTCTCGCCAGACAATGCCGGACACCTGGTTTTCCCGCTGGTACTGGTGGATTTGTTGGGCGAAATCCTGGCAGGCAAAAACCTTCCCCAGTTGGTCAGTATCTAAGGCCATGGTCACAATCGGCACCCCAACCCGCTCCTCGGAGGACAACAAAAGGCGATCGCCCCGGAGAGCTGCTTTTAGCTCTTGGTCGAGGATTTGGATTAGTTCTTGGGTACTGTAGACCATAGTTTTGGGGTGGCCATTCTTCTGCTCACTAGTTAGCGATAACCTGCCCAGGGACTCACTTCGATGACCCCGTTGGGGCGGAAAATCACATTGACTTGGGTGAGGGGCTGGGTTGGAAGGATGGTTTCCCCAGGACGAATACCTGCCGCGGCTGGGTCAACAAGGGCAGGTAGAGGAGTCTGTTCTAGGGCGGCCTTAGCTGCGTTATTATCAGCGACCACAAAGGCGATCACCCCATCATTGGTCACCCCCAGGGTATAAGCCAACACCTGGGAAACATTCACGTCCTTCTGCTCAAATTCTGCGGCGATGGTTTCCTTGACCCGTTGAATTAAGGCTCGCAGGGCTTCTCCTTCTACCTCCCTCGAATCAAAATCTAAGGTTCCAGAACCCAAGAAACCTTCCCAGGGACTGACTTCAAGGATATTTTCGACGAAGTTTACTCGAAATTGCGCCATGGGTTTGTTGTTGGCGATCGCCTCCACCTCTGGTACATAACCTAGGGCACCAAACACGGGGGAGATTCCAGTTTCCGCCGCCAGAGGCTGCACCCCCAACAGCTGACCGTCGGTACCCAAAGCGATACGGTAGGTGGTATTTTCTGCAGGATTACGTTCCGTCCAAGCCCGATCTAAAGTGTCATAGAGATAGATTTGCATAAACTGCAATTCTTGATCCCTGGTTACAAGCGGCAGGGTCTGGCTCAAACGATCAAAATCTTCATCAGTCCACAGGGCTGTTTTTGGTAGAGAATTTTCCGTAACCTGCTCTGTTTCATCACCAGTATTAGCTTGGTCATTATTAACCCGGATAGGTTCTGGCACTGGGGCAAAAAATAGGGCGAAAGCAGTTAAGGCTAGACCACTCACCCCCACGAGGGGAGGCACCGCACGATCTGCTAAAGACTCCTCTGGTACACAGTAACGGCGGCTGATAGGAGTCAGGGGTAAAACAAAATTTGGGAGGGTTAAACCATCAGCCAGGAACTGATCAATAGCCTCTGTCAGGTCAAACAATTCCGCCGTTGTTAGCTCTACGGTTTCGACGGTTTGCCCTTCGGTGGGCTGCCAGTGGAGGCGGTGGGTACAGTGGTCAGTGAGGGGTTCCAGGCGTACCTGGGCATCAGTTTGCATACTGGCTGAAGCATGACGCCGACCACTCAATAATCCTTGAGCATATTCACTCACCGATTGCACAAGGTGATCGAAGAAAACTTTACCACCACTAAGAATCTTCTGGGACGTGGTGAAACGGCATTCTACGTTGGAGAGAATTGCGAGAATTTCCAGACCTTTGCCGGTGCCATCATCAAACCCCTCAAGGGTTAGGGTGCAATTGGGAAGACTATATTGACGACGAATATTCATAAGGTATCTACTTAGCTGATTTCTCCATCAAAAAGACTGACCCACAATCGCTGGGTGCCGACGGTGCCAGTACAAAAAAGGAGTTTTTCGAGGAGGGCCAAGGCCAGTTCGTTCAAATCCTGTTTAGATTGGGCATAGAGTTGTACCCGAACGCGGCGGGGATTCATGCGGCTCCGGAAATGGGCACGGAACCGTTCTAAATACTCCGACAGACGAAAATGGCTATCTAAGGGTAAGTTCCGTTCGCGGAGGTGTTGGGCTGCGGGTAATAGTTGTCGTAGGAGAGCTGTTAAATTTTTCGCGCGATCGCCAATGATCAATACCAAAGCCTTCGCCTGGGTAGGGGTCAAGTGACCATGGGTGTGGGAACGTCGCCAGGGGTTAGTGCGGCGAATTTGCCAGAGGATAACTCGATTAGGAATGATGTCTGTTAGTTCTAGTTTTTGGGCGGAGCGGAGCATCAGTTCAGACCCTCCCAGTTCCAGCGCTTCCAGAGCCAGAAGCAGTAGATCAATTTGCTGTTGGGCCCGTCTGGGAAAGACTCTACCTTCCGGTAGCAAGTCCGGCAAACTTTGTAACAGGTAAGATTGCCCAGGGGATACCGGCATTGAACTAGGATTGGGCATTACGCTCACAGAATCACTCATACTCTCAGAAAAAAACGGGCTGGGCTTGTATTACCCCTAAAACAGCACCCCATCGGGCTAGACCCAAACCAGATCATACGCGATGATCCTGTGGTTCACATTGAGGTAAGGGTTTGTCTCAATTAGTTTATCCCACGAACTCCGTCCCATCGGCAGAAAATTTACTTGACCTGGAAATTTAAGCTTCCGGCATGTCACCACTGATCAGGACGTAGGGTTGAACGATCAGACTCGAAAAGAATTTGGGGGGGGGAGTCTGGTGCCAGCGTTCCAATTCTTCGCGGGTCGGTTTACGGACAAGGCCACCACTTAACCATCTGCTGACAAGGGGAGCATTGTCTAAAGCGATCGCCTCTCCTACCTGGAGTAAATCGAGGGACGGGTGAACAACAATCAGGGCATCCCGGGCGGCGTGGGGAACAAGATCCTGCCACTCACTATCCCCAAAGCTTTCCCGGAGTTGTTTGATGAGATCTGATTCTGACATTAAAAAATTTTTGGCACGTTAAAAGCAACGGTTAAGATTTACTGGATTTTGGGGTGTTTGACAATTGCGTAGGGTAGTTCAAAAAAGATTGGCCGGGGGTGTTGACGCTACGAAAAAATTGGTGTTATATTTCTAAAGGCTTAAACGCAATGGGGTGTCGCCAAGCGGTAAGGCATCGGATTTTGGTTCCGACATTCCTAGGTTCGAATCCTAGCACCCCAGTTACAAGAAAAGAATGTTCCAGCAATATCATGCTCCGGAATTCTAGGCACCGGTTCCAAAAGCCGTCAGATTCCAATCTGAACTTTGTGAGAGATTACGGAACTCTTTCTTGATCAGAATCGGGTATGTCTTTCCCATGGCTGCATCGAAGGCTGCTTCGGCGGCTTGGACGTCCTCCGGGGAAACCACTTTACGTAACTTTTGGCTCGACCAGGACACGACCACCGTGAGCTGATCGGGATTTTCGGCGTCCTGCCAAATTTCTTTACGCACAAAGGCAGGCGATCGGCGATCGATAGGGTTCCAAATTTCCAGTTCCTTCTCGATAAATTTCGCTTGATCAGCTTCGGGAACCGCAAAGGTTAGCCATTCCACCACAGGCCCGTCGGTCAGGGGGTCCGCCCAACTGTCACCTTGCCCGAGACCAAAGATCAAACTGAAGATTAAGGCGATCGCCACGCACCATTTACCCATGGAATAAACCTCTGAATTGCTTTGGGGTATTAACCGCTATTCTACTCCTCCCCGAGAATGCGGATCCGCACACTGCTTTCCCCAGAATCATCTAAATCCACTTCCAAAACGTCTCCACTGAGGCTTTCCAGGGTCGCCAACATTGAACGGAGGTAGGGGTTACTGGCACCGGTATCCACATAAAGGCGATCGGCGAGTTTGCCCAACCGTTTCCAGGTGGTAAAAAGCTTCACCATGCACTGCTCCATCTGGGTGGCCTGTTTGACGAGATCAGCGGCGGTGCCCAAACAATCCAGGCGGAGGGCTTCTTCGAGGGCCATTTCCAGGTCAATATTGGCCTTGCGGAGAGTCTGCACCTGGGAGGCCGCATCGAGATATTTTGCTAAACTTTTCGCCTCCCGGGTCATCGCTTTGACAGTATCAGTGTTGGGGGCTTCGCGGATTTCTTCTTGGATTGCGGTGACGTGGGTTTCTGGCAGTTTTTCCAGTTCCTTTACTAGGGGCGAAAGGAAACGACTGGGGAGGGAACCACTGGCTGCCTGTTCTTTCACCTCATCGGGAAGCAGCTCTGAACTCATGCTCGTCCATTCGTCGGCCAACTGTTTAACTTCCCGCTTCGTAATGCGATCACCTTTTTGGGCCGCTTCGGTGATGAGTTTTTGCACTTCGGGGGCAGATTTAGCAGTTTCGACGAAAGCATTCTTACTGAAATTGTTGATACTGTCGGGATCCAGTTGCCCCTCGGCAAGAAGAGTATCAGCGCTGTTAGCCAGTTCAATCAGGCTGTAGGCTTGGCTTTTGGTGATTTCCCGCTGTTTTAACCAGTTTAAAAATCCGGTACCGCGACCATCACCCCCTTTTTTTTCTCGATCCCGCACAGCCCGCATAATTCGACCCCGCCAGATGTCCGTTTGTAAATCAAAGCGATCGCAAATTTGCCAAACCCGCTCAATCTGGGTCTCAAATTCTGCGTCGTGGAGTTGGTCATCCTCGGGATCCGGCAGCTCCAAGTTAAAATCAACGTCCGTATTCAAAGCGGCAGCTAGATCAGCGGCGGCAACGTCGGTCAGGTTGGTCATAGGGGCGATCGCCTTCAGAAACGACAGAGAAGTAAAACTATAGCTCTCACTAAGCCCCACTGATTTTAGAGGGAATTCTCTCCCCCGACAAGGCGCTTGCCCATGGGGATGAAGACCATGATTTGAGGTGAAATACGCTAATCTAGTCCTGAGAAAAGAGCCAAAATCTGCGCCTATTTGGTGACGCGAAACAATTGTTATGAGTCAATCTGTGTTTACTCCCAACTCCATCCTGTCCCCCACCGCGAAGGTCAATGCCCCTGAAGGAAATAGCTGGCAGGATTTTTTCCAGGAAACAGTGGCCCTCACTCAACGGCTGGTCATTCAACTACAGCGACGCCCGACGACCCTGATCGCCGGAATTATTCAACCGTTTATGTGGCTGATTTTATTCGGTGCCCTGTTCTATAAAGCGCCCCAGGGACTGTTTGGTAATGATATTAACTATGCCCAGTTCCTCGCGCCGGGGATCATCGTTTTTACAGCTTTTTCGGGGGCATTGAATGCGGGTTTACCAGTGATGTTTGACCGGGAATTTGGCTTTTTAAATCGGCTTCTGGTGGCTCCCCTCGCGACCCGTTATTCCATCGTTGCCGCTTCGACGATCTACATCATGGGTTTAACGCTAATCCAAACGGCAGTAATTGTCGGGGCCAGTGCTTTCTTGGGGGCGGGCTTACCGAGAGCCTTAGGTCTAGGGGCGATCGCCTTGGTAGTGTTTTTAATTGTGTTAGCGGTGACAGCCCTGAGTTTGGGTTTGGCCTTTGCTCTGCCGGGACATATTGAACTGATTGCGGTGATTTTTGTGGTGAATTTGCCGTTGCTCTTTGCCAGCACTGCGTTAGCACCCTTAGATTTCATGGCGAACTGGTTACAGATTGTCGCGAGCCTGAACCCCTTGACCTATGCCATTGAGCCGATCCGTTACCTTTATATGCACAGCGATTGGACTTTCCAGAGTGTGGTGTTCAGCGCCCCCTGGGGGAATTTAAATTTCGGAGCAGTGCTGGGGATTTTGGCGGGTTTCGGGGCGATCGCCTTAGCTTCAATCCAACCCCTCCTCAAGCGTCGTTTAGGTTAATTCGCACTAAAAAAGGAACGAAAGCCGTTCCCAAAATATTTTGATCATCTATGACCAGGAAGAAACTATGCCAGTGAATCCTTGGTCTTTTTGCGTTTTGTCCAACGGTAAAAAATAAATCCACAGAGGCCGAGGGCAAGGAAAATCATAATCGGGCTGTGGAGGATCATCGAGATCACGATCGTCACCCCAGATAGGAGCACCGCCAAAATAAAAGTGGCAAATCCTGTTGCTGTCCGGAGGAGATCCCCGAAAAAAGGAATCACATCCAACAACACCCCTAAGGGTTCCACCACAAGATTGAGGCCAATCCACATCATCAAAAAGCCCCCAGCCCTTAGGCCCCAAGTGAGTAATTTATGCTGGGTCGCTAAAGTGGCGATCGCCTGGTCACGGGCACCGGGAAACAAGCGGTAAAAGGAAATATTTCTCGGTGCTTTGTAGGGGGTAAGTTGGTTTCCGCCTCCGAGGCTCCCAAAAACCGTTGCTTGGATATTTTCATTAAGGGCCTGATAGCTGAGGCGCATATCACCGATTTGCGGGCTGGTGAGGTTGCCCGTCCCAAAAAATAGATAACTGCCGCTGAGATTACTTTTAGACGCTGGGGGAATCTGGGCCGCGGTTAAATTTACTGACTGACTCACAGGAAATTTCAGTTGATTGAGATCCAGTTGGTAATCTCCCACTTGGGCTTGGGAAACCCGAAAGTCAGCGCTTTCAATACTTTTGGCTGGGTTCTGGTGGCCCGCCGCTTGCTTAAAGGTTGCAGAATTCTCTGGATTTTCCGTCCATTCCTTTTCGTAGGTATAGGTGGTGGTTTTCGTTTCTGAGCCCCCCACATTCTTTGTCGTGGTGGTGCGGCTATTTTCCTCCCAGGCGTACATTTCCGCCTTGCGCCTCAAGGCAATGTATTCTCCCGGTTCTAGGTAAGGGCGATCGCCTAAGGTTTCCGGACTGGTGAGAGTCCCCGTTAGCGAAACAAAACTACCGGCGTTTACCGTTGGGGTTCCCGTGGCCGGAATTTCCGTGGCGGTGGCGGCGACCTTCGATAAATCGACTCGACCCTCATTCCAGTAGAGCACCCCAAAGGAGGCAAAAAAAAGCGCGATGCCGAGAAAAATCCCGACAATAGAATTGGCCAGACGCTGAAAATAACCAACCCGTTGCTGTTCAGTGTATTGCTCACTCATAATATTTATTTACAGTCAAACATGGCATCACTCCCATAGTAATGCCATGCTCCGATGTGCCTCAGATACTTTAGTTGTCAATGATCCAAAACTTAAAATTCTAATAATTAAGCTACGTACTCTTCTTCAAAATTTTGGGCAATGAAAGGTGAATTTTCAAACTCCTCTGCCCGGATGGGACGACTAAAGATAAACCCTTGAATCTGGTCACAATTAAAACGACTCAAGAAATCCAACTCCTCTTTTGTTTCGACACCTTCTGCCACAACCGTTAAACCTAAGCGATGGGTCATCTCAATAATGCTCTCTGTAATCACAGAATTCACTGCATTAGCATGGATATTCCGTACAAAGGAACGGTCTAACTTCACCACATCAAAGGCAAATTGCTGTAAATAACTTAGGGAAGAATAACCAGTCCCAAAATCATCAAGGGAAATCCTGATCCCTAGCGTTCTTAGAGCTTTTAGACGACGTACAGCGATATCGGTATGACTCACCAGGGTGCTTTCCGTTAACTCCAACTCGATATTCTGGGGTTGAATTTGGTAGTAAATCAGAATTTTGGTGAGGCGATGGTGGATATCAACCTGGGTAAACTCTTTCGGAGATAAATTAACGGACACCCGAAAATCCTGGGTAAAAAGTCCCATATTCTGCCAGAGTTGCAGTTGTTTACATACAGTATTTAAAACAAACTCCCCAATGGGAATAACTAAACCCGTTTCCTCGGCGAGGGGAATAAACTGATTCGGACTGACTAAACCCCGGGATGGGTGAAACCAACGCACTAAGGCTTCGGCACCAACAATCCGGCCAGTGCTGAGTTCTACTTTCGGTTGATAGAAAACCTCTAACTCGTTATTAAGGATGGCCTTGCGGAGATCGGCCTCCAGAAACGTGCTGTTTACTTTCTGGATATTCAGCGCCAAAGAATAGAAAAAATAATTATTGCCGCCCTGGGCGATCGCCTTGAGCATGGCCCGGTGTGCTTCCTGGAGTAACTCCTCCAAACTGAAGGTTTCCTGGGGATATAAAGAAATCCCAATGCTCAGACTCACGAACATCTGTGTATCCCCTTTGAAGAGGAATGGCTCTGCAAAGCTATCCAAAAGCTCTTGGGCAATTTGAGCAATCTTCCGTCGATCAGCCTGGGGATAAAGAACCGCACAAAAATCATCACCATTAAGACGGGTAAGAATCCCGCGATCGCCAAGAACTTTCTTGATACGTTGCGCCAGTTCCTTCGTTAGCCATTGGGTGGCTTCATACCCAAGGTCGTCCACAATTTTCTGATAGCGGTCAATGGCAATTGAAAAGATACCAAGCATAGAGGTATCACCTGGGGGGCGTTGCACATGGAAATTATCGACTACGTTATTAAACGTCCCTTGCAAAGAAAATTGATTGGGCAACCCCGTCAAGATATCTTGGGTCGTTAGGTAACAGAGCTCTTCTTCCCGTTTGTGAATTTCGTGGTGATAAAATGCCTTGATTTTTTTATGCTTGCGCATCCGCGTACAAATGGCCTGCAAAAGATCGGTAGATTGAAACGGTTTTGTAATAAAATCGTCCGCCCCAAGGCTCATCCCTTTCCGAAAATCTTCTCGAGCATCCTTAGCCGTTAAAAAAATGAAGGGAATATGCACATCGCTCTGCGACTCAATCTGTCGACAGGTTTCGTAACCATCAACATGAGGCATCATAATGTCACAGATAATCAGATCCGGTTGATAATTAAGGGCATATTCAACGCCTTGGCGGCCATCTTCTGCTTCGATGACAACAAATTGCTCTTGGGTCTGTTTTAAAAGGACTTTTTTCAATAACTCCCTTGTGATTTTGTCATCATCTATGATAAGCACTTTGAGCATTGGAATTTCTCTTTACGCCATTGGCGTCTTACTTGTATATGAGTCGATGCAAGCGGTGTAATTTCTTTGTTTTTCCCTTTCACAATCGATAAAGAAGAATTCGTTCTTCGTCCTTGAACTTTGGGTGAAGCGAACTGTTATTTTTATAGTTCATCGGCATAGCTTGTTTTTTTATTTTCAGCTTATGTTTATATTTGGTGAGAAAAACAAAATATCTTCATAAACTATTCAAGCGAGAGACTAAGATTTGTAACACCGATGTAGATGGTGTAACACTTCATTTTCTTTCTTCATGGAAATCAATCTTTTCGGTTAAAAACCTTACGAGAAAAAGAGACAGTTGGTTGATTTGATTTTTTTTGTCAGTTATAGTAGAAATTTTGGTTACAAAATCCCTAAGCTCTGGGGGTTAGTGGTATTTTCAAAAATTGTCTCAAAAGTCTTAAGCGAGGATAAACACAACATGGAAGACAAACATATGCTGATGATTCCCGGCCCGACCCCTGTGCCGGAGCAGGTTTTGCTCGCAATGGCCAAACACCCCATCGGTCACCGGAGCGCCCAGTTTAGCGAAATCATGGCCCAGGTCACGGAACAACTCAAGTGGCTCTTCCAAACGAAAAATGACGTGTATTGCCTCGCTGCCAGTGGTACCGGTGCCATGGAAGCCGGTTTAATCAACTTCATCAATGCCGGCGATAAAGTCCTCGTGGGGGATAACGGCAAATTTGGGGAACGTTGGGCGATCGTCTGCGAAACCTACGGTATGAACGTCGAAAAGGTGCAAGCCCCCTGGGGAGAAGCCCTGGATCCCGAAGTTTTTCGCGCCAAGCTCGAAGCTGACACTGGCAAAGAAATTAAAGCCGTTGTTGTCACTCACTCGGAAACCTCCACTGGGGTTCTGAACGACCTCGAAACCATTAGTCGCTACGTAAAAGACCATGGGGCATTGATGATTGTCGATGCGGTCACAAGCTTAGGGGCTTGCAATGTGCCCACTGATGAATGGGGTCTGGATGTAGTTGCTTCCGGTTCCCAGAAAGGGTTTATGATTCCGCCGGGTTTAGGCTTTGTCTCTGTTAGCGATAAGGCTTGGGCCGCCTATGAAACTGCCAAAATTCCCCGCTTCTACTTTGACCTCAAAGCTGCGAAAAAGAATTTAGCGAAAAACACCACTCCCTTTACACCGCCCGTGAATTTAATCTTTGCGCTCCAGGCGGCCCTTGGGATGATGCAACGGGAAGGTTTAGAAAATGTCTTTGCACGCCACCAACGCTTAACAGAGGCAACCCGGGCTGCAGTAAAAGCTTTGGGTCTAAAAACCTTTGCCCCTGATAGCCATGCCAGTACAGCGGTAACGGCGGTGGATCCAGCGCCCCTCGGTGCGGAGAATATTCGTAAGGCGATGCGGGCGAATTTTGATATTGCCCTCGCTGGGGGTCAGGATGATTACAAGGGTAAGATCTTCCGCATTGGTCACCTGGGCTTTGTCCATGATCGGGATATCATTACGGCGATCGCCGCTCTCGAAGCAACCCTCCAGGGCTTAGGCCACGGTGGTTTTGACGCTGGGGCAGGGGTAAAGGCAGCGGCGGCGGTTTTCCAAAAGGGTTAAGGGTGCACAATTCTCATCATTTTTAAGCTTGTCATTCCCAATTAAATTGTGAAGATTCGCCTCTGGCTGATGGTACCGGGGGCGAATTTTTTTTATGGATAACATCTAGGGCGTGTCATTAATTAAGCCAGATAATCGAAGCTGCCAGATAAATTGCCCCTAAAAAATTGCGATCTGTTTTGTCGTAGCGAGTCGCAATTGCTCTGTATTGCTTTAATTTAGCAAAAAAGTT
>JAYKIK010000146.1:0-3925 GCA_035284725.1 Synechococcus sp. | reverse complement strand
CTTTCACAAAACCATTCTTGATAATGTCTGTGGCCTTACATTGGGGACAGTGAATTGTCATGAGCAGTATTTTTTGAAAAATGGCTTATCCTATTTTTACTTAACATTACTCAATTGAAACTCTCAATTCCCAAGAAAAACCATGTACGGGTGACGATGGAATTTACCCAGGAGAGCATTGAGTTTTTTAAGCAGGAGGCAAAACGCCACAATGCGTCTTACCAAGCAATGATTCGCAATCTTGTGGATGCCTACGCCAAGCAGCATCGGTAAAATATTGTGCTCATGTCATTGGTAAGAAGGGAGATAGTAACCCGATCGCCATCCCACCCAGCACTAACCAAAGGGAATTGACTTGGTATCTAACCAAGAGAAATAGAGAGGCGATCGCCACGGCAAAGGTCAGGGGATCAATGAGGGAGGACTGAGCCAAAAATACGGTGACAACGGTCATGAGACTTAGGGCGCCGATATTTACGCCATCAAGGAAGGCACGGAAGGATTTGGCCTGGAGCAGTTTTGGGAGAATCGGATTGAGAAGGGCGACAAAGAGAAAGGACGGGAGAAACATTCCCAGGGTGGCGACCCCAGCCCCCGGAAAACCGCCCAGGAGATAGCCGATAAAGGTTGCGGTCGAGGATAATGGCCCGGGGGTAATCTGGCCAATGGCGATCGCATCGAGGAGTTGTTGGTCTGTGAGCCAACCGAGGCGATCCACAAAATCCGCCCGCAGAAAAGCCACCAGCACATAACCGCTGCCATAGAGCACTGCTCCCACCTTGAGGAACATCAAAAATAGCCAGCCCAGATTAAAATTTACCGGGGTTGCATTCAGCCATAGGAGGAGGGGTAAAGGGGCGATACTGGGAGTTTTATCAGTTTTCAGCCACGGGGTACCGAACTTTTTTCCCAGACCCATCAAGCCACTGAGCAAAAGCAACCACAATTCATGGAGGCCCACCAGGGACAGCAGAACATTAAACACCGCTAAGCCAACACTGAATTTATCTTTGATCGCTTTTTGGCCAAGTTTCCACAATGCCTGGGCAATGATGGCGATCGCCACCGGTTTGACCCCATAGAGTAACCATTCTCCCTGGGGAGTCGCCCCGAACCATTCATAGGCGATCGCACAGACCAACATCAAAATTACTGCCGGTGCCGTAAACCCAATACCTCCGGCGAATAAACCAAGCCAGCCAGCCCGTTTAAAGCTGAGGTGAATCGCCATTTCCGTGGAGTTGGGGCCAGGGATGAGATTAGTCGCGCCGAGTAAATCCAGAAACTCCTGTTCCGTGAGCCAGTGGCGTTTTTTCACCACCTCATCATGCATCATCGCAATGTGGGCAACAGGACCCCCAAAGGCAACTAAGCCCAAGCGGGTGAATAGTTGAGTCACTTCTCGAACCTCTGACCACTGCACCATGATGATAACTATTGAAATGTTCAATCATTCTTTGGCCGCAACCCAAAATAAATCGTGCCACAATAAGCAAAGATGACTATTGCATCACAGTGTAGGAGGTTTCCCTATGGTTGCCACGCCCATTAAAACCGAAAAGCGGTTAACAATCCAGACAGAAAAGATTAACGACAGCACTACAACGATTCGTTCACTAGACTGGGACCGCGATCGCTTTGACATCGAATTCGGCCTGCAAAATGGTACCACCTACAACTCCTACATTGTCCGGGGGGAAAAAGTTGCCCTGGTGGATACTTCCCACGCAAAATTTCGGCAACTTTATCTCGATGCTCTCACCGGTGAAATTGACCCCCTGACCATTGATTACCTCATCATTAGCCACACGGAACCGGATCACAGTGGTTTAGTAAAAGATGTCTTGAAACTAGCGCCCCAGGCGGTCGTTGTCGGGGCCAAAATTGCGATTAAATTTCTCCAGGATCTTGTCCATGATCCCTTTGAATTTATCGAAGTGAAAAGTGGCGATCGCCTTGATTTAGGCCATGGTCATAATCTTGAATTTGTCAGTGCGCCGAACCTCCACTGGCCCGACACGATTTTTACCTACGATCCAGCAACCGAAATCCTGTTCACCTGTGATGCCTTTGGGATGCACTATTGTTCCGCTGCCACCTATGACGAGGATCTTCAGGCGATCACACCGGATTACCGCTTTTATTACGAATGTTTGATGGCCCCCAATGCCCGCTCTGTCCTTAGTGCGATGAAACGGGTAGACCAATTGAAGGGCGAAATTTCCCTCGTTGCCAATGGCCATGGCCCACTGCTAAAACACAACACCAAGGAAATGATGGCATGGTATCGCCAGTGGAGTGAGGCCCAAACCAAGGGTGACAAAATGGCGGCTGTGTTCTACGTTTCCGACTATGGCTACAGTGACCGTATTTCCCAGGCGATCGCCAAGGGGATTACCAAGGCCGGGGTTGCCGTAGAAATGGTCGATCTCAAAGTGGCTGACCCCCAGGATGTCCATGAAATCGTCGGTCGTGCTGCGGGTCTGGTGATTGGGATGCCCCCCATCGATAGTGCCTACAATACTGAACTCAGCAAGGCGATCGGCACAATTCTGGCAGCTTCTAACAATAAACAAGTGGTTGGTTTATTTGAATCCTATGGTGGTAACGATGAGCCCATCGATCCGCTCCTGACTCGCTTTCGGGATGCGGGTTTAACCCCTGCTTTTGCCGCGATCCGTGTTAAGGAAGAACCCAGCGAAGGTCTCTACCAACTCTGTGAAGAATCCGGCACAGACTTAGGGCAGCTTTTAACCCAAAAAGAAAAGCTTAAACAGCGTAAGGGCATCGATACCGAACTCGATAAAGCCATGGGCCGGATTAGTGGTGGCCTGTATATCATCACTGCCCAAAAAGGGGACATGAAAGGGGCGATGGTGGCCTCCTGGGTGACCCAAGCCAGTTTTGCTCCCCCCGGATTTACCGTTTCCGTGGCGAAAGACCGGGCGATTGAATCCCTGATGCAAGTGGGTGATCGCTTTGTATTGAATATTCTTGAGGAAGGGAAATATCAACCCTTGATGAAACATTTTCTGAAGCGTTTCCCCCCCGGGGCCGACCGCTTTGAGGGGGTAAATGTGCAAACGGCGAAGAATGGCTCACCAATCCTCAACGATGCCCTGGCCTACCTCGAATGCGAAGTGGTCAGTCGGATGGAATGTAGCGATCACTGGATTGTGTATAGTAAAGTCGCCGCGGGGCGGGTGTCTAATCCCGATGGCTTAACCGCTGTCCACCACCGCAAAGTGGGTAATTACTACTAACTAACTTGAATTTCTAACTTTTACAGGGGAGTATTCGTTTTTGATTACTCCTTTTTTCTTGGATTAAAATAAAGCAGTAAACATTGCAAGCGATCGCCATGGTTCATCCCGCTCTTAGTGCTATTCTTGAACGACTGCGAGACTCTCTCAAAAGAATCTATGGGCCAGAACTCAAAGACTTAATCCTATTCGGGTCACAGGCGAAAAATACGGCAAAAGAAGACTCAGACATTGACATTGCCATTGTTTTAAAACACAATTTTGATTTGGATCAAGAATTAGAAAAAACCAGCGCTATAATTGCTGATATTTGCTTGGAATATGACATTTTAATCAACCGCATTTTCATGGACAATGAATATTTTGAAAAACATCGGAGTGCTCTAATTCGGAATATTCAGCGAGAAGGTATTTATTTGTGAATTGCCAGCAGCGAAACTTAATGAGTAAGGCAACTGAAAGTTTAGAAGCAGCCAAATTATTGCGAGACAATCAATACTTTGATTATTCGGTTTCGCCAGCTTACTACACAATATTTTACTTAGCCGAAGCTTTTTTAGAAGGAGAAGCAAAAACTTTTTCGAGTCATGCTGCTGTGATTTCTGCTTTTGGTCGAGATTTTGCTAAATTAGGTAAAGTGCCGCGGGAATTTCATCGTTTTC
>JAYKIK010000145.1:0-8273 GCA_035284725.1 Synechococcus sp. | reverse complement strand
ACTTTTTTGCTAAATTAAAGCAATACAGAGCAATTGCGACTCGCTACGACAAAACAGATCGCAATTTTTTAGGGGCAATTTATCTGGCAGCTTCGATTATCTGGCTTAATTAATGACACGCCCTAGTTTCGTGAATAAATCCTACAAAGCTGTTGGGAGAAAAAAGGAAATTTCTAGAATTGCGGTGATCTCTTCTGTTTTCATCAGGATTCTTTAGTTTATGCAAGCGCCGACCCTTCCCCTTCATACCCAACTGCTGCAAATGGCCTCCGGTTATTGGCTCTCCCAATGTCTCTATGTGGCAGCAAAATTGGCGATCGCCGATCACCTCAAAGACGGGGCCCTAACCTGCCAGGATTTAGCGCACCGGACGGAAACCGATGAACCGTCTCTCTTTCGGATTTTACGCGCCCTGGCCAGTGTGGGGGTTTTCCAGGAAACTGCGGCCCAAACTTTCGCCCTGACTCCCCTGGCGGAATTTCTCCAGAGCGACCATCCCCGGTCGATGCGGGGTACCGTGGTGATGTTGGGGGAACCGGAACATTATGAGGCTTGGAGCAATATTCTCCACAGCGTTAAAACTGGAGAACCAGCCTTTGATCACCGCTATGGTCAAGGGGTTTTTGAATATTTCGGCAGTCATCCCGAAGCCGCCGCCACCTTTGAGGAGGCGATGAATAGTTTCTCGAAGCAGGAGGAACCGGAAATTTTAGCCCACTACGATTTTTCTGCTTTCCAGACCGTTGTAGATGTGGGTGGGGGCTACGGGGAATTGCTTGGCAGCATTTTGGCGAAATATCCCCAGCTACAGGGCATTTTGTTCGATGAAGATTACGTGGTAGATCATGCGGCACCGACGTTGAACCGCCACGGCGTCGGCGATCGCTGTCAGCGGGTTGGGGGCAGTTTCTTTCAATCCATTCCGGCCGGGGGCGATGCTTACTTGCTGAAACATATCATCCATGATTGGGGTGATGAGCAGGCGATCGCCATTTTGCAAAATTGTCGGGCGGTGTTGCCGGATAATGGGAAAATCCTGGTGTGTGAAGCGGTGGTACCGGAAGGAAATCAACCCAGTGGCGCGAAAATGCTTGATATTAATATGCTGGTGATGTGTCCGGGAGGAAAGGAACGCACAGCGGCGGAATTTGAGACATTGTTAGCGTCGGCAGGCTTAAAACTAACCCGCATCGTCAGAACCGCCGAGGAAATTTGTGTGATTGAAGCTTGCAAAGCCTAAACATTGAATTTCCCCAATATAGGCTTTTACGAAAGATTTTGATAAAAGTCAACAAAAAATCCCCTCAAGTTAGGGGATTCTTGTTTTTTACAATAATTTGCTTTAGTTTTTGCCCTACTTAAACAAGGTTGATGTCGGGATAGTAGGTCAAAATATCATCGGTGCTGAGGGTGTCACCGATAGCCTGGGGCGTCCATAGGACTTCGAGGGCTAAAAGGCGATCGCCACCGAGGGCCCCAATTTGGCGAATGGCCTGTTCGAGGGATTGGGAATCATTCACTTTCGGCAAATCCACTTTTCCCATGGCCCCAGCGATGATCGTCACCATGATGTATTCGTTGGGGGTGTCTTCGCTTTTTACAAGGTCAACTCCGGCACTGTTCCCGGCAACATTACGTTCGTTGTCAACGTTACTGAGGGTTTCGGCGGTAAATTTGCTCCGTTCGCTAAGGGCCAACTGATTAAACTTCGCTTCGGCCGCATCAACCCCTGCTTCAAGGGATTCGCTCGCCCCATAAACCCAATATTCCGGGTGACGTAGCAGAGCTAAGGTCGACTCTTGTAAAACTTTGGCCCGCCCGGCAGGGGTACCAGTATCAGCAGTGCTGGCGAGGCGGTTTAAATCTTGCTGGAGATCCCGCGCTTGGGCTAACAGACCTACTTGTACTTTGGCAACGGAAATTTTGCTACTGGGGGCAGAGTACCCGAGGCTATCTCCATCATTGGCATTGCCCCCCATCACGTTCTGGAAGGTACGGACGAGAAAACCGGCGATCGCCAACATAATAAAGAGGCCAAAAATCCCGCTAAAACCACCAAACCCAAAGAAAGGCAGCAGGAAAGGGAAACCAAAACCACCACCGAAGCCGTAACCATAGCCGCCACCGACGGGGGCAGAACGGGTCGGGGCAGGGGAGAAACTGCGACTGGGGGCACTGCGGAAGGAACCACCACCGATGCGTCCACCACTGCGGGCCGCCCAAGCATTATCCGCCGGGGTAAAAATCAGGGTAAAGGCCAAGACAATGGCGATCGCCCCATAAAGGAACCGTTTAATCATGATGAAATTTTAAAATTGTGCTGCATGAAAATCCTGGGATCTATTCTATCAATCCCAAGAATTCCGGACATTGGCGGCTTTACCCCTAGTCAAACCAACCGATTTCCTCATCGGGGATGCTGGAGGGAGGTTGCGCCGGAAATTGGAGGTTCGCTTGGTAGCTGGCAATGCGGGCGAGTACCAGGGGCCGATCCTCTTCTACCGTACGTTCGGCTTCTTTTTCGGCCTCTGCTTGTTGGGCCTCAAGGCTTTGAATTTGTCCATACAACTTTTCCACCAGGCCCCGTTGTGCTCCCAATTCCTGCTCTAGTTTGGCTTTCTCGGCGGAATCTGTTTGGAGGGTTTTGATCGTTTTTTCGGCATTGGCGATCGCCTTTTGTTGGGCGGCAATTTTTTCCTCTAGGGCTTTCACTTGTTCGGCCAGGGCTTCCTTTTCTGTGAGGAGTTGTGTGTCTGGCGTCTCGGGCGCCGCTAACTGTTGTTGGGCATAAAGGGCTTCCACCTGGGCGAGCAGCTGGGCTTTGGTCATGCGGGAAAAGTTGGGGGCAGGCTTCGGGGATTGTCCTTGGGCTTGCGGCCTGGGCGCCTTTTCCTGTTGCACTTCCTGCCGGAGTAGATCTGATAAATTCCGCTTGCTGCTAGCCATAACCGTTAAATCCAATCTCGTTGCAATTCATCCGCGACACGGCGGTAATCCGTTTCCGCATCCTTAGCCTTTTTACCACGCATTTGGGTCATGGGTAGACCTTCGAGGACAGCTTGCTCGTGGGCTTTATAACTCCGCACAAAGGCATGGCAAACCGGAATCCCCAATTCAATCAAAGTATTTTGGGCATCAATACTTTCCCGCAAGCTGCGACTGTCTACCTTTGTAAGTAAAACACGATGGGTCACAGAAACAGGGTTAATCGCAGTTTGTACTGTCTCGATCAGGGCACTGAGATCCATGGGCGCGGGCGGTGTGGGCAAAATGACATAGTCTGCCACCCGGAGTACTGTCCTCAGGGCCTGGGAACGCAATGCAGGGGGCGTATCCACCACAATTAGGTCATAACCTTCAATCTGCCGTAAGTTTTGCAAGAGTTGGGGTTGATGCTCTTTGCTCACATCCAAGGGCCATTCATCGGGATTACGGTCAACCCACCAAGAAGCCGAGCCCTGGGGATCACTGTCCACCAAAAGAACCCGCTGTTGTTCTGCAAAAATGGCCGCCAGGTTGACGGCGGTCGTCGTTTTACCAACGCCCCCTTTACCATTCACAACCGCTAAAATCCGCTGGGATGCCACGATAGATTTACTTTTTGCTCATTAGCCTTGATTTATGGTGAGTCATTATAGCGGCTCTGTTCCCACTCCCTAGTAAATGCAACGTTTCTTGAGGGAGAAGTCGCAATCAAAAAGGTGATCGCTCTTCCCAATATGTTCTGGTGGTAGGGGCAAGTTCTAGATCAGCACTGAGCAAATCCAGGCCATCAATCACATCGGGCCAAAAGTCTCGTTTTATTTGAAGACTTTCAAAACATTGCTGGCGATAATCAGGGTTTGTTTGAAAGGATTTAATCGCATCACCCAGGGGACGAATCACTTCATAGGCATTTTCTGCTTTGGCGATCGCCTCGCGGCAAAGCCCTGTGTGTAACCGTAAAACAGCCAAATCGATTAGATCGCGGGATTCAACGCTTCTATCCATGTAGCGATCAGCATTTGCTAATAATTTACTGGTTAAACAGTCGTTCAAACTCAGACAAGGGACAGGGGACCACAGAGGGAACCGCGGCTCATCCAGTTCAAAACGGACTTCAGCAATGATTTCTAATTTAATCGGCACTTGATTGATTTCTACCAACAATCGCACGCCATACTGATCAGTGGTTGCTCGTCTAATTGTTAACGAAGAATTTTTATTTAAAAATAAACCTTGATCCCCTGCCTGATATAGATGGGTACGCAGTTTTTTGTAACCTTGGGAAGTAACAGAGCAGATAAGATCAATGTCTTTACTCCAGCGATATTCTTTCATATCTAAAGCGAGAAGTGTTCCACCACCAAAATAAGCCTGACAATCGAGTAATAATTTTGGATCAAGGGATTTGAGAATTTCTAAAATGTAATTATGGTGGGGGATTTTAAACTTCACAGCTGAGCCTGGAGCCAGGAATGATATTGTTTTGCAAGACGTTGGACAAACTCCAACTCTTCTCCTTGAGGAGGCTGAAAAATATCTTTATAACGCCAGCCTCGTTCATACCGTGACAGCATTTGTTGGGGCGTGAATCGATAAACATCTTCTGTTTGCCAGCAAATCGCCTCTAAAAATGGCAAATATTGAGGATGATCAAGATTTTGAGATCGGGTTTCTTTGGCCATAGCTTAAGTAAGAAACATGACTCATAATGTTATTTTAATCACAGTATAGCCTACCCAAAATATTCCTTTCCCTGCAATTTTATGGATGTTATTCTCTGTCACCAAACCGTTGATTTCGATGCCCTCGGTGCGGCGATCGCCCTTGCTTGTCTGCGGGTTGGTTCACGGGTGGTGTTGACAGGGGGGGCTCATCCGGGGGTAAAACGCTTTCTGGCATTGTATCGGGGAGAATTTCCGTTTGTGGAAATGCGCTCAGTCCATCCGGAGCAGTTGCGGACGATCATGGTGGTGGACAATCAGCAGCGACAACGGCTGGGGAAGGCCCAGGCGTGGCTAGATTTACCCCAGGTACAACAAATCGAAGTTTATGATCACCATTTGGATCAGGAACGGGATATTCCGGCGACCCATGTGGAAATTGAGCCAGTGGGGGCAACAACAACGATTATTACGGAAAAATTACAGGCCCGGGGTATCGAGCTCGATCCCTATACGGCGACGGTGATGGCTTTGGGAATCCATGTGGATACGGGTTCTTTAACGTTTGATCAGACGACGGTGCGGGATGCTCAGGCGTTGGCTTGGTTAATGGGTCAGGGAGCCATGGTGAAAATCATTGCGGAATACGCTGAACCAGGATTCTCACCCCAGGTACAACATCTTTTTTCGGAGGCGATCGCCAATTTAAAACAGGAAAATATCCATGGGTATCAGGTGGCACGGGTACTGTTGCAATCCACTGACTTTGTGCCGGGGTTGTCGAATTTAGTCGAGCAGATGATGCAAATGACTGACCTGGATGCCCTGTTGCTTGGCCATTTCTACCACCAGACCGATGGCGAAGGGAAAATGGTGATCATCGGGCGATCGCACATTACCGGAACCAACCTCAATCAATTGTTTACGCCCTATGGCGGTGGGGGTCATGACCAAGCGGCATCCCTGAGTTTGCGCAGTAATGAACCGGAAACCACATTACAAAAAATTTATGACGAATTTGTCATCCAAGTGCCAACAGCCTTGACAGCCCGCGATTTAATGACAGCCCCCGTGCGGACGATTTTGCCCCAAACCTCCATCGAAGAAGCCCAGCGGGTGCTGTTTCGGTATGGCCATTCGGGGTTAGCGGTAGTGGATGAAACCCAAAAATTGGTGGGTGTAATTTCACGGCGGGATTTAGATTTGGCGATTCACCATGGCTTTCACCATGCCCCCGTCAAAGGTTACATGAGTCGGGAGGTACGCACGATTCACCCAGACACCACCATGCGGGAAATCGAATCCATTATGGTGACCGATGATGTGGGACGGTTACCCGTGATCGAGGCAGAACAGTTGGTGGGCATTGTTACCCGGACGGACATTCTGCGGCAACATCACCAGGAGCAACATCAGGCGCTTCTTCCTCCGGCAAAGGACGAAAATGATCGCTATCCACTGCGACATATTTTTGCAGAACGTCTCGCCCCTTCCCTCTGGAAACTTTTGCAGGACGTGGCAACAGAGGCAGAAAAACGAGGGTGGCATTTGTACCTCGTCGGCGGTGCAGTGCGGGATGTATTGCTGGCGGACTCTAACGAAGAATTACTGTTGCAGGATATTGATCTGGTGGTGGATGGGTTCCATGCGGCGGCGGATGTGGGGGCGGGGGTGACCCTGGCGAATTATATTTGCGATCGCCAACCCAATGCGCGCCTATCAGTCCATGGGGAATTTCAAACGGCGGCGATTTTATGGCACAAAGATTCGGTGCTGGGTTCCCTGTGGCTGGACATTGCCACAGCCCGGACGGAATTTTATCCTTATCCGGCAGCGAATCCAGAGGTGGAAGCCAGTTCCATTCGACAGGATTTATATCGGCGGGATTTTTCGATCAATGCCCTCTGTTTACGGTTGACGAAACCCCGTTCTGGAGAATTGCTGGACTTTTTCGGGGGACTCTGGGATCTCAAAAAGCGACAAATTCGGGTGCTCCATGCCAACAGTTTTATCGAAGACCCAACACGCATCTATCGGGCAGTGCGGTTTGCGGTGCGGTTAAATTTCCAGCTAGAAGTACAGACGGAAGAGTATATTCGTTATGCGATCGCCTCTGGGATTTATGACAAATTGCATCATGAAAAACCCCAAGCCCCTGCCTTAACGACCCGCTTAAGGGCTGAACTTAAATATCTTTTGACGGCAAAATATTGGAAGCCCGCCTTACAATTGCTAGACGACCTCGGCGCCTTAAAATGTATCCACAAAAATCTGGCCCTATCCGCCGAAGTATGGTGGCAAATTCGTTGTGTAGATCGTTGGCTACGCTATCATGACCCCGATTATGAGTTAGAACATTGGCGTATTCGCCTCGAAGCGCTGTTGCTAAATTTAACTCCAGAGGAACGCTTAAAAGTGGGCGATCGCCTGCAATTGCCCAAGGATAGTTTGCAACGGTTAGGAAAAAATTCCCAGCACCAAATGGAGCTTTTACCGAAGCTAACCCAGGCACAAAAGCTCAGCGATAAAGTTTTTTTTCTAAAAACTTTAACCTTACCCGACATTATTTTACTCGCGGCTGTCAGTCCGAAAAAAACACGCCATGATCTCTGGTGTTATCTGCGCCATTGGCAATTCATCCAAGCCCCCCTAAACGGTTTTGACTTAAAAGAATTAGGCTACAAACCGGGGCCACAATTCCGCGATATTTTGTCCGATTTACTGAAACAAACCCTTGACCAAAATATTGGCGATCGCCCCGCCGCTTTAGCTTATTTAGAAGCTCACTATCCCCTTAACTAATTATTCCTCCATCAGGATTGCTTTCGGTTGATTAGTCGCCAACAAAGAAGTTGCGAGTAAGATCACGGGATCTGGGGTTTCGTTCTGACCAAAATGCACCATTCCTTCTAATTCTGTCACCGCATCCCCAGGCTTAAGGAGCGTCTTTTGTCCCGCTGTTAAGGTTTCCTGAGTACCGTCTGCTTTGGTAATTAAGGCTGTTCCTTCAACAACGGAATAGGTCAAAAGTCCAAACTCTACCCGGGCAATTTGTAGACCAGGATGGATGTGGGGCGGCAGAGTCGCAAAGGGCGGAATTTCATAGCGCACCAACTCCAAAATCTGGTTAGGGGCAGCTTCCGGCAGACCCTCAGCTAAAACAGTGCGAGTGACAGTTTGGGTGTATTGATTTTTCGGCTCTGACTCTGCGAGGGTTGCTTGGTAGACAGAAAAACAACCACAGAGCAATAGTGAAGAAAGAAAATAACGGGGTTTCACAGCGAATGGGACTCACTTTTTCTAAAAGACTTTAGTTGCAGTGTAAAAGTCCCCTTGGCGATCGCTTTCTAGGCAACATAATTCTTAAAATTCTTTGAAATAATCCCTAGCAAAAGTAAGAAATTTTGTAGCATTTTCAATTTGTTGATTCGCTTGATATTCAGAAATTGCCTGGAACTTTCCATAGTCACCTGTCTATCGAAGAGACTGGGCATCAATAAGAAAACGATGAAATTCCCGCGGCACTTTACCTAATTTAGCAAAATCTCGACCAAAAGCAGAAATCACAGCAGCATGACTCGAAAAAGTTTTTGCTTCTCCTTCTAAAAAAGCTTCGGCTAAGTAAAA
>JAYKIK010000144.1:0-10390 GCA_035284725.1 Synechococcus sp. | reverse complement strand
TCTGTCCGTTATTGGCGGACTCCTGATGGGTAGACGGATCATCGCCAACTGCCCCGAATGGGGTCTTACACTGGCTCACACGCCCATTAAAGTCGGTGTGCCCCACCGCTAGTTGGATTGTACCATCCTTGTGCCCTAAAGGGCAGGGCTTGAAACCCGCTAGTTTTTGGTCAAGCACTCACCCACCGTTAAGCGCATCCCATTCACCGCATCCCACCCCGATTGGGGCTTTTTACCACTGGGTTGCACTTGCTTGAGGAGGAGTAAGCCATCGCCGGTTTGGATCACGGGCCCAAATTTCTTGGCGATCGCCACAATTTCTCCCACTTTCCCTGTGTTCCCAACAAGTTCCTTGAGGGGTTCGTAATCTGCCGGATATTGCGCGAAACATTCCGGCACGATGGGAATGGTTGCCAAAACTTTTAAGGGTTTATCGCGGCAGGGGGTGAGGCAGTTCGGATAAAAACCCCGCACCTGGTTATGCAAGGCGATCGCCCCTTGGTGCCAATCCAGTTGAAAATTTTCCTTTTGAATCAACGGCGCATAGGTGGCCTGATCTGGATCCTGGGGCACAGGGGTAATTTCCCCTTGGGCAAGCTTCATTAAAGTTTCCACGAGTAAAGTAGCCCCAGAAGCAGCTAATTGCACCGCCAAATCTTGGGCATTACACCAGAGGTCAATAGGGATTTTCGTCTTGAGGAGCATTGCCCCGGTGTCCATCCCTGCGTCCATGAGCATGGTGGTCATCCCCGTCACCGGTTCCCCCTGCACTAAACTCCACTGAATTGGAGCCGCGCCCCGGTATTTTGGCAGTAGGGAACCATGGCCATTTACACAACCGAGCTTAGGCATCTGGAGAATTTGCGGTGATAGCAACTGTCCATAGGCCACCACCGCAAACACATCGGCCTGGAGATTTTCGAGAATTGCTAAAGTTTCAGGGTCTTTTTTAATGCGCTTCGGTTGCCAAACAGGGAGGCCATGGGCGATCGCCACTTTTTTGACCGCCGAGGGAATCAGTTGACTACCCCGGCCCCGCCGCTTATCCGGTTGGGTCACTACCCCCAGCACTTCGATTTCTGGGTGAGCCAGGAGTGCTTCCAAGTAGGGCACCGCAAACTGGGGCGTACCGAAAAAGACAACTTTAAGCATGGGCGAGATTCACCAATCACAAATTGGCTTTTCACTTTAGCGCAGATTGTCCCTAACCTTAGTGATTATGCAAACTTCATCGGTCTTTTGAACTGCTCCTAAATCTCCCCCAAACTGGGGGCAGGGGGGCCTCGTTAAGCGCCGACCGATTCCTTGGCTGCATAGAGCACCTCTAGGGAGATTTCACTCAGGCCTTGGTTCCGGGCATATTTTTCCGTGTTGCGTTTTACTTTGCCCCGCACAAACCCCGGCACTTTATTGAGCTGTCCCTGGGCTTCCTGCGTCCAATTCAGGTCAGAACTGGCCGCAATGGTCTGGGTAATCACTTCCTTGGTATCGTGGCCGCCGAAAATTTCCAGCAAATGATCTTCCATACCCAAAGTAAAGGAGTTATACACCAGATCCGCGATTTGGTTGGTGCCTTCATAGCCCAGGAAAGGCCGATAACCGATGGGGAAATTTTGAATATGGATCGGTGCAGCAATCACCCCACAGGGAATATTTAAGCGCTTGCCCACATGGCGTTCCATTTGCGTCCCAAAGATCGCGGCGGGTTCTAAACGGGCGATCGCATCGGCAATTTCTCCATGATCTTCACTAATTAAAATTTCATCGCAATATTCCCCCACTTCCTGACGGAACCAATCAGCATCATATTTACAATAGGTTCCTGCCAACACCACATGGATCCCCATTTCCCGGGCAAGGATTTTGGTCATCGCCGCTGCGTGGGTATTGTCCCCAAAGACGATCGCCTTTTTCCCCGTTAAATTTTGACAATCGATAGAGCGACTAAACCAAGCAGCTTGGGACACGTGGAGGGTCTGTTCCTCGATAAAGTCTTCGTAATCTGCCGTTGCCCCTTGGTCGTTAATCACCCGTTGGATCGCCCGGATGCACCGCGCTGTTTCCACCACCCCCATCGGCGTAATATCTACAGAGGATTGCTTAAATTCTTGCTCTAAATATTGCGCTGTGCTGAGGCCTAATTCCCGATAGGGCACCAGATTGAACCAGGCCTGGGGCAGCTTTTTGAGATCGTGGACAGAGGCTTTGTCGGGAATGACTAAATTCACCACAATGCCTAAATCTGCCATCAGGGTTTTTAGTTCGCGAATATCATGATTATTATGAAAACCCAGGGTCGAAATGCCAATAATATTGACAGAAGGATAGGGTGTTTTTTCTGTAGCTAAATCTCCCTGTTTTCGGGCTTTAGAAATATAAAATTGCACAATTTGTTGCAAGGTGCGATCGCCTGCCTGGAGTTCATTCACCCGGTAATGGTTTACGTCTGCTAATAAAACGTCTCCTTGGGCATTTAACTGGGCCCGGGCGACAAAATTTTCTAGATCTTCTTGGAGAATACTAGAGGTACAAGTGGGAGTGAGGACAATCAGATCCGGTTGTTCTTCTTGATCCTTACGCAGAATGTTATCCACCACTTTTTCCTGGGAACCCCGGGCCAACACATTGCGATCTACGACGCTTGCAGTGACGGGGGTAAAGTTCCGTTCCCGTTCTAACATCGAACGCATTACATTGAAGTAATCATCACCTAGGGGAGCATGCATAATCGCATGGACATTTTTAAAAGAACTGGCAATGCGCAATGTGCCGATGTGGGCCGGGCCTGCATACATCCAATAGGCAAGTTTCATAGGTATTTTTACTCCAAAAAAGGAATGAATTGATCGCTCAAAGGCGATCGCAATCAGTGTTATTTTCGCAAATGATTTTTAGCTACCCGGAGAAGAAAACAAAAGTCAATAAAACGATGTATCTCGCAAAGAAATTAGGTTGTTTGTGGCTGTCTCTTTTTCCTGGGCTTACCGTCGAAAGCGTTTGGGCTACAATGCCTTCTGTGAGATTTTCCGTTTTTTGTTCTTGTACCCATTCTTTGCAATGACCCAAACTTTCACTCCCAAGTCGATCCAGTACGACACCCAAACCATTAAGCGAGCGTTTGTTGCTTTTGTTTGTAGTCCTTTCCGGTGGGAACTGCTCAAGGTGATGCAAAACCAGCGGGTATCCCTCGGAGAAATTGCGACAGAACAGGGGGTCAAAGCGGGTTACAGTGGGCGATCGCTTTCTGAGGCGGCCGTGGAAGATGGGATGATGTGGCTCATGCGGGTGGGACTATTCCGGCGGGAGGTCGATGGCCAGGGTTTGACGGATAGTTTTCGGCTGACTCCCCTCGGACGGCAAGTTTTGGCCCAGTGGGAAATGAATCCGACAGGAATCCGGGTGTCTTGGTGGGCTCGCTCCCGAAATGGATTACAGCGGCAACTGAGTCGTTTCTCGCTCTAGGTATACAATTGAGGTTCTGTGTGTGTCTAATGAATTGTGAGGAAACTCCATGCGGGCGATCGCCATTTTTAGCCCCAGCCGCCGATCTGGCAAATCATGGCTAACTGCGGCCCTCGGTCGTTCACTGGTTCGTAGCGGGTGGCGGGTGGCCCCTTTTCAGGGACAAACGGAAATCACCCACGGTTATCGCGTCGATCCCCTTGCAGAGGTGAGTCACTCCCTCGCTTGGCAAGCTTGGGCTGCCAGAGTTGCACCAAGTACTGGCCTGAACCCTGTGTTATTGAAAGCCCCTAGTCCAACGGAAGATCGTCTCGACAGTTTACAGATGCTGATCCAAGGTCGGGGCATCGGCACCGTGACCCGCACCAGTTATTACGAAAATTACTACAATATTGTCCGCCCCCTGATCCGAGAATGCCTCCTCAAAATCCAAGCAGATTATGACTTTCTGCTCTTTGATAGTTATCGCCATGGCCTCTATTACCCAATCCAGGGGGATACGGATCAAAATTTTGAAATACTCCAAGGGTTGGGGCTATCCACGACGGGACTCCTCCTGGTTGATTGCACCCATGAAGGGGAAATTAGCCAACTATGGGGTCTATGGCAGCGTCTCTCGACGGCCAATCGTAAGCTCATCCACGGGGTGATTTTTAACCAGTGGCAAGGCGATCGCCAAACGGAAATTGACATTACCCATTGGGTACAAGTCCATATGCAGTTACCCATCCTGGGGTTTATACCACCGCTGCCCCATCTGGTCTTCAACCCAGAAAGTTTACTGGTCTTTGAACAAAGCCCTTTGGAGCGGCTCCAAAATAAACTCCGGATTCAAGTGTTGCAATTGTCTGGCTTCAGGGACTATGGCGATTTTGATCCGCTCATGAGTGAGCCTTCCGTACAACTGGAATTTCTCCATCCCGCTGATCCCCTAGGCTACCCCGATGCTGTCATTATTCCCCACACCGACGAGGCGATCGCCGCCCTGGAAGAACTTCAAAAATATAGCTATCCCCAACAGCTTCAACAATACATTAATGCTGGTGGGACAGTACTCGGGATGGGGAACGGGGCCAACCTCCTCTGTCAAAAAACCCGCCTCCAAAAAGACAGCTTCCAAGTAGCCTTAAATTTGATGCCTTTCCGCAGTCAAATTCACCCCCCTACGCCCCAGGACCTCTGCGAAACGATTTCCCGGTTTCCCTTTCCTAACCTCCCCCTCCGCGGCCTGAGGTTACCCTATGACATCCAAAATTACGACAGTAGCAGCGGGTATCTGGAGCTTTTTGAAACGCCGAACCTCGGTTTAACCAATCAGACTCAGACCGTGTGGGCTATTTACTTGCGAAATTTGTTTGATAATAGTCCTTGGCGGCGATTTTGGCTCAATACCCTCCGCCAGAAACGGGGCCTTGCTTCCCTACCAACGGGAATCGCGGATTTTGCGGAGCGACGAGAAGCGGTACTGGAGGCGATCGCCAATCACTTCGAAAACCATGTGGATCTGAGGTCACTACTGCCGGATTTGTCCTGATTTTCTCAGGTTTTTGCCCGTGTTCCAGGGTTCACCAAATGAGCCTAGAGCGGAGAAAAAATAGGGATGGCGATCGCCATTATCTAAAAAAGTTCGCATTTATTCGCAATAAGGGGAGATTGTTGCAAAAGTAGAACGAGGCGTTTATTATTGTCAATAAGCTGAACTAGTTGAAAAAATATGCTGGTACCCTCCTACGACGTAAGCGCCCTCAAGACAGAACTCAATGCCAAGGGATGGCGGTTAACCCCCCAGCGAGAAAAGATTCTCGGCACCTTCTTGAACCTACCTAAGGGGGAACACCTCAGCGCGGAAGATTTACATAATGAACTGTTAAAGCAACAGGAAAAAATTAGTCTTTCTACGGTGTACCGCAGCGTGAAGCTGATGACCCGCATGGGCATTCTCCGAGAACTGGAACTGGCAGAAGGCCACAAGCATTATGAACTCAACCAGTCCCAGGCCCACCACCACCACCTCGTCTGTGTGCAGTGTAATAAGACGATTGAGTTTGAGGACTTGGCAATTAACAAGCACAGCATCGCCCAATGTCAGCAACAGGGTTTTGAACTTTTAGATTGTCAGCTCACGATTACAACCATCTGTCCAGAAGCGCGGTTGATGGGTTGGCCCTCGGCTTTACCCCATGATTGGGTCTGTTCCCGTGTTAAAGCCCAGGAAAGTTTCCGCTAGAGCATTGTGAATTTAACTGCAACAGTACGGCGATCGCCTTTGTTACTCACAGAAAACTTAGCAGTGGGTTATCAACGGCGTTCCCTCCTCCAGGATCTAAATTTGGCGATCGCCCCGGGTCAGTTTGTGTGTTTGGTCGGGGCCAATGGAGCCGGCAAATCGACCTTGTTGAAAACCTTAGCCGGTTTAGAAACCCCCCAAACAGGGCAAGTATGGCTCCAGGATCAAAGGATCGACCAACTCAGCGGAATCCAGCGGGCAAAGCGATTAAGCCTAGTGCTCACGGAGCGGGTGGATGTGGCCTGGATGTCCGTAACGGAATTGGTGGGCTTGGGTCGTTATCCTTACACCGATTGGCAGGGGCGTTTGGGGTCAGAGGATCACAAAATTGTACGGGAGGCGATCGCCGCCGTGGGTTTAACGGCTTTACAGCACAAAACCTTGAACCAGATTAGCGATGGGGAACGACAAAAGGCAATGATTGCCCGCGCCCTGGCCCAGGAAACGGGTTTGATGATCTTAGATGAACCTACGGCCTACCTGGATGTGCCCCGTCGGGTGGAGATGATGCAACTGTTGCAAAGTTTGGCCCACCAGCGGGGACGCACAATTTTGATGTCCACCCATGATTTGGAGTTGGCCCTACGCAGTGCAGATCAACTCTGGCTGATCACCCCCCACCAAAGGTTAGTGGTCGGCACCCCGGAGGAATTGGTATTACAGGGCTATGTGGGAACGACCTTTAGCAATGGGCATTTCTACTTTGACCAAACCAGTGGTCAGTTTCAGATCCAACCCCAAAGGCGATCGCCCATTCAATTCCAAGGCCAAGGATTAGTCGCCACCTGGACGGAACGAGCATTAGTGCGGCTGGGCTTTGAACCCGTAGATGTTCCCGCACCCTTACAGCTAAAACTTCAGGAACAACCAACCCGCTGGCTGCTCCTTGGAAACAACGGGCTGTCATTGGAATTCAGCACCCTTGGGGAACTCAGCGATCATCTCCAAGCCTTACAATGGGAAAGCTGTTAACCAAAGCAACCATGGCAGAAATCAAAATTCCCCACCGCGACATCCTTAGTCTTAACCTGGAGCCGATCAAGACTCTAGTACAGTCGATTCTTTTAGATGAAGCCCTGGCTGACCATGAGCAAAAGTTCCAGCTAAACATTGATTTTCCCCGGCAAGATAATGATCCCCGGGAGCTGTCGGAAATCCCCGAAATCCGCCTCTGGTTTGTGCGCCTCGATGCTATTTTTCCTTGGTTTCCGTTTCTCCTCGACTGGAAGGCCGGAGAGTTAGCCCGCTACACAGCGATGCTTGTCCCCCACCAATTTCACCGCACCGCAGGCATTCAATATAACCCCGAAGCCCTCGAAATTTTCGTCATGGGTAAAATCTTTTGCCTCAGCGAAACCTTACCCAAATTTGGCATCCAACCCCAATCCCGGGTAAAGGCGATCGCCCAACTCCTTGGTTACGAACTCGACGACGAATTTTTAAATAGTCTTTAAATCTTCATCTAGATACCAGCACCATCTAAAAACTGCTGAATTTCCCGGTCAGACAAGCGGCAGCTATCTTTTACTGTGCTGTGGTGAGCTAGCACTAATTCCGGTTCCTGTTGACCCTGGAGCCGTTGCACCTGCTCTTCCAATACCTCAATGCGATCTAGAAGGGTACGAATCACTGTGGCTTCTGAATCCGGAAGACTGCCATGTTCCAAGGGATTAACTTTAACCCCAGAACGGTAAACGATGCGCCCTGGAATACCAACGACGGTGCAATCGGAAGGGACATTGCGTAAGACCACAGACCCCGCCCCAATCCGCACATTATCACCAATTTCGATATTCCCGAGCACCTTTGCACCACCGCCCACAACCACATTTTCGCCGAGGGTCGGGTGACGTTTGCCGCTTTCTTTGCCGGTGCCACCGAGGGTTACTCCCTGGTAAATCAAACAATAATCACCAACGATCGCCGTTTCACCGATCACAACCCCCATGCCATGGTCAATAAAGACACCGTGACCAATACGTGCCCCGGGGTGAATTTCAATCCCTGTTAAAAAGCGGGCCACATGGGAAAGCAAACGGGGAATGAAGGGTAAACCAAAACGGTAGAGGCTGTGGGAAATACGGTGGAAAAGGAGTGCTTGGAGGCCGGGGTAACAAAATAAAACTTCAAGCCAATTGCGGGCGGCAGGATCTCGTTCAAAAATGATGCGGAAGTCGGCAAGGAGGGTGGAGAGCATAATGGATTCTATTGAGAACGATAATTTATGCCAAAGATCACGGCCATTTTCTATAGTATCCCTTGGTTGTTCGGACTGGGGCAATTATTTAGATTTCATCACCCTCGGGCTATTTAAGGCGTCCTGACCGCAAGATGCTAATAATCAACCACAATCCTAGGAGACTGGCTGCTCCAAACAGAATCTCATTCACAATCATTAACTGACGATTAGGGGAGATAGTGATGATCGCGGCCCCCATAATCAGGGAACCCACGACGATACTGAAAGACAGACGGTTGGCGGAGTCGTCGATGCTACGGCGTAGGTTATCTAGATCCCGTACGTTGAGGTTCCATTGCAGGGTTTCGGAACTGATCCGGTCGAGGATTTGGTCAATTTGTCGGGGCGATCGCAAAGAGATGGTTTTGAGATCGAGCACTGTGCGGAACATGGTTTGAAACGGCGTATCCCCCACCAGTTGCCGCCGGAAAATGTCGGTGATTAAAGGCTTGATTTCATCGAGCAAATTCACCTCTGGGTTAAAGTTCCGGGCTACCCCTTCTAAGTTCGCCAGACTTTTAGCATAAAGCCCTAGATTCCCCGGGAGTTTGACTTTGTTACCCCGGGCCACCTGCAAGATCTCATAGAACACCTCACTGAAATTGAGTTGTGTGAGGCTCCGGTCGTAGTACTTCCGCAGAAGACGGTCATAATCGGCTTCTAAACGGGCAAGGTTGGTGGTGTGGGCACCTTCGGAAAGTTCGAGGGTAATCTGGGCACAACTCTGGGCATCCATATCAACGATCGCCAAGAGCATTTCCGTTAAAAGCTTCTGGGTCCGGGGATCCAAGCGGCCAATCATTCCGCAATCGATCAAGGCAACGGTTTGGTCATCCAGATAAAAAATGTTGCCGGGGTGGGGATCGGCGTGGAAAAACCCATCCACAAAAATCTGTTGGAAAAAGGCCCGAAAGAGAATAGTCGTAATTGCCTGGCGTTGTTTTTCGGCAGGGACATCAGCCTCCAAGAGGGGTTTACCATCAAGCCATTCCATCACCAGGAGTTTTTCGGTGGTCAGCTCCCAATAAATTTCGGGGATGGTGAGTTTCTGTTGGTCAAACCAACGGCTTTTTGCTAGATTGCGACGCAGTTGGTCAGTGTAAGCGGCTTCAGTACGGAAATCGAGTTCCGCTTGGACGGCTTTGGTGAATTCCTTGGCGAGGGCGATCACATCGTAATCTTGACCAAAATCTGTGAGAGCAGCAAGTTCGGCAATGCCCTTAATGAGGGTAATATCCTGGGCAACGATTTGATCAATGCCTGGCCGCTGTACCTTCAGGGCGATCGCCTGACCATTACGGAGTACCGCCCTGTGAATTTGCGCGATGGAGCCGGCGGCAATAGGATTAGGATTAATCTCCAGGAAAACCTCCTCAAGAGATCTCGGCAATTGTTGACGGATGGTCTGCTCAATTTCAAACCAGGGCACTGTGGGCACCTTAGCCTGGAGAGCAGTAAGGGCATCAATGTATTGGGGAGGGAGTAAATCCGGGCGAGTACTGAGGAGCTGTCCGAGTTTGACATAGAAAGGGCCCAATTCCACCAAAATATTCCGAAAAACCTCTGGGGGCGGGATTTGGGGTTTATCTGCCTTGCCACCGGTCAGAAGACTTTTCATGAAGTCCCAACCATTACTGAAAACAATTTCAATGATTTCCCGTTGGCGTGAACTGCTCTGGGTCAGAGAAAAAACCATAGAATACCCGCTATTGAATGGTGTCTGGTCTCTAATATACGTTAATTTTTTTTATGGGTTCCACAGAGATCGAGGAAATATTTCCTTAAGATTTCATTGTTTTTTTGATAAACTATTCCCAGAAAAATATGTCCCCAGTGGCCCCTACATTCTCTGGCTAATACTAACGAAAACCAAATGTTGACTTTGTGGTTTTCCGAAGCAATCTTTTTTATATTTAAACATTAAGAATGATTCGAAAGTGGCCAGATCAAGGGTTGGACAACCATAGGTTTTTGATCCACGACTTCGATTATAACCCCAAGGCCAAAGTATTTTCCTAGATTAAGCAAAGAGAAGTTTTAATTGATTTTTAATTTATCAACAAAAAAATATCTCCCAAATTGAATGGATTCGTTTCTGTCTTGGCCTTAGCTGATGGCTTCGATTCTTGTTTTTTGTGACTCTACTGATTTTTCTATCTCTATCAACCTCTGCTAAAAGCCAACAGGATGACAATTATTAGTTTCGCCTTTGTACTTTTTTCGTTGTAATGTAGTTTTTTTATTATGTTTATGATTGCAGCTTAATCGTTTTTTTGGTAGTCCTAAAGAGATAAGGATGCATTGTAGTGATGGATGAAAAACCAGATCGCTCCGACATGATTCTCTTGCTTTTTAGAGAAGGATAATGTCTTCCGCACCAATCGTGAAATTCGTTGACGCAT
>JAYKIK010000143.1:0-6172 GCA_035284725.1 Synechococcus sp. | reverse complement strand
GGAACAAAGTACGCCGCCGAAGGATCACCCCTCATTCCGGCCCGGGGTTTAATCGCTTACAAATTCAACACAGATTGGCGTGACGCAGAGATTTCCTTTCACACGATTCACAACAGTCCGCTCATTGGCGCAATTCCCACCCAACTCCATGCTGAGGGAGATGTGCTATGGGCGGCGACGGGGAATGGCATCTGTCAGATCCAGTGGCGCAACATCGACCAATGGGAAGCTTGGGATTGTTGGCGGTTTGCCTTAGAAGCGCAGCTACCAGAATCGGGCTTACCGGTTTACCGCAGTCTTTTGGCAGAAACTCCCAGTTCCACCCTAACCACAGACACCGTTGAAGTGCTTTGGTGGGCGAGTACGGTTCCCTTTGGTATTGCCCACGAACAACTGAAAAAAGGCCGCTACGAAATTGCCTATCCTACGGGTTTTCGGGTGACAGTGCCGGAAGGGATGTTCCAGTGGGACAGCGAACCCGACCCGATGTTACTCCCCTGGGAAGACCAGCTCTATTGGCCCGGGGAAGAATGGCATTGGGCAGGCGATCGCTTTATACGGAGTTTCGACGAAGTGATGGGGCAACAGGTAGGCTTGGGGCCAGTGGGGATTAGTGAACAGGGTTACAACCCCGAAGGAATTCAGGATCTCAATGCCCTGCGGGGGGATCTCCAACTCTTTGCCCTCGACCGGGACAGTACCACCGTGGATTATTTTTCCGGTTGGGTCGATGATGCCCTCTTAGAACTCTATTTCACCCTCGTGCCCTCCGAGAAAAAGCCCATCACTACAGAATCTCCACTAAAGGCGATCGCCACTGAACTTTTTTAGGCTCCAGAAGCAATTTCTTTTGGGTGGCGGCCAAAAACTGCATAAGGAAAATTCCCGGTCACTATTACCTGGCAACACACAACCATCAACCAGGTAAAAACTAATGACTACTTTCACTTTTTTCCGTCCCCAATCCCTCAAGCTGGCGACCGCTGGTGCTTTCCTAGCCCTTGGTGTTCTGAGCCTTGCCCAGCCTGCCAAAGCTGATAACACCGCCATCAATACCATGACTTCCCAACAAACCAATGCCGCCGTTGGTTTCGGGAACACGACCAACAATACCACTGGTCAATCAACCTTCCAGGATCAAGATGGTTTTTTCAGTGGTGGCAATAATTTCGCCCAGTCCCAAACCGCTGGAATCCAAACCGCCGCTGCCGATGGCTTTTTCAACAATGTCAACAATAACCTCGGTCAATCCAGCACCCAACAGCAATCCGATGCCTTTGGCTTTGGTAATAACACGGGGGTTGCCCAGGTGGGAGCGAGCCAAACCGGCGCTGGAATTGGTTTCGGCAACAACGTCAATAATGGCAGTTTTCAGAACAGCTTTCAAAGTCAGAACTCCATCTTTTCCTTCTAAAACCGACGCTGGGGCAGTGGTCTAAACAAATACTCAGCTCACAACTGCCCTCTTTTTAACTCCTTCACCGAGGCCAAATCAATGAAAATTCTCTTTGCTGGTTCCCCCTTCTGGATTATCTTTACTCCTTCTCTTCTCGTTCCCGTCACGTCCATTAGTCTTCCTGCCCAGGCAGCCTGTGTGATGACCGATGTGTCCCTCCAAGTGGCGATCCATGGCTCCCAGACTCCCGCAAATCAAAGTAATCAAGTGTTTATGGGCACAGGCAACCAACCCTGTTGGGGCAATACCACCACCAACACGAGCACCCAACTTTATGTCGGCTCCGGAAACACCACCCAACAACGCACGAGTAACCACTTTGTCGATGGCAATGGTGCCAGTCCCCTCGCCCCTTACGGCATCCAAGGCCCGACCATTGGCACCCAAATCAGTGTCCCCATTGATATCTATAGTCCCGCCCACGATCCGAATTTCCTGGAATCCTTGGGACTACCCATTAACCCTTAATTTTTGCTTTTTTGTCCTTAGTACTTGTCCCCGGAGAAACCAACCATGTTTAGCACCACTCGCCACCTCGCTGTTGTCGGTTTAACTATGCTGCTGCCCCTCAGTTTTGTCCCCGGGGCGATCGCCGATGACTATCAACCCTGGCTAACGGTGGAAGAAGCCCAAGAATTCTGTAATACCCAGGAAATGGAAGACATGACCCAGGTAAACAGTTTCCACAACGAAGCCACCGTGAATAACACCACCACGACACCAGATACAACCACCGCACAAACCATTGACGCCCAAAATACCGGCTGGGGCATGCAAACTATCGGTTCTATGAGTGCCCGCGATTGTTCCGCTGTGATTGAAGCCGAGGCCCACCGTTACGCTACTTACCAACAACTAGAAAACGTCCGCTATGTAAACGATTCCAATCTACGCCAGGGTCTGTTGGGGAATATGTTGGCTTGGTGACAGGTTATTACAAAAAAGCGTAACTAACATGTATGGCGATAATGATAATTACAAAGAACCGCTATGCATGTTTGTGTTGATTGGGAGAACCCTAAGGCGTCATGAGTTATCCAAAGCAGTACTGGCACCTATACCGCATCAGTCTCCAGCACCGTCAGGGGTACCACTGGGCACCGCTCACGACAGCCCAAACTTGGTTAGAACAGACGACACCTATCGAAAATCTGCTACCGGAACAGTTATTACAAGTCTTTCGAGATGAGCAAGGGGCCTATCAGCAGCGCAGTTTAGCCGGTTTGTGTTTACGCTGTTACGTCTCCCAGCCCATTCTCCAAAGTTGCCAACGCCTCGCCAATTTATTCAGCGCCCAACAAAATTTCACCTACCAAGACCTACTGCCCTTCGCTCTTAATGACGATGGTCAACGGTTAATTCTCATCGACGAAGCCACCGACAGTAAGCAAGTTCAACTCACCGACAATGAACAACTCCATCCCTGCCAGTTTCAAATTTTTGGGGTGGAGATTTTGCGATCCTATGGCGCCCAACGGGACAAGAAACTCAGCTTGAAAAATTGGGCTTTTTTAAAAACGAAACAAAACCCGGAAATTCGCACCTTTCTCTCAGAATTTGGTTTCCAGTCCCTCACCGATTGGGCCTTGTTAAACCGGGCGCGCAAAAGTCAGCTCGAGCAATTATCTCCCGCGGATCAAGCGTTATTGCGGGCGTTCCATGCTGTGTACCGTCGCGATCGCCGTCAACAAACGACCCAACGCACTAAATGTCAGCCCCCCACGGAAGCACAACTTTTGGAAATGGATGCCTACTGCGTTGACCAGGGTTATCCGAGCCGCGCCCCGAAGTTACTCCTGGGGGATTTGCATCGTCTCGCGGAACAGTTGCGGCAGTACGATATTTGGCGATCGCGCGAAAGTTTAGAAACCTATGACGCTGACAGTGGCGATTATGCCCCCCGCCGGGATCTACCCCACGAAACCCTCGATGAAGGAAATCTAGAACAGCAGGATTTGATTCAATTTCTACACAGCCAATTGGCGATCGCCTTTGATGAGAGCCTCCAGGACAGTCTCAAACAAAAACAGCAGCAATTAGCTAAAAGTAAACGCTACCAACCCTTTGCCGATCTTTACTTACAAGGTCTTTCCCTCTATTACATCCAGGCCCAATCCCTCGCGGAAATTGCCCCCCAACTGGGCATGAGTAGCTGGGACCAAGCCCGCCGCATCCTGAACCCTGGGGATCTCCTTAACCAGGTGCGTCGCCAAACCACCGAAACCCTCCTCGCCAAACTCCTCGATCTCGCCCGCCAAAAGGGAATCATCGTCGCCGAGCCAGATCCTAACTACCTAAGTTCCCTCTGCCAGCAACTAGAACAATTTGTAGACCAAGAACTGTTTACGGAGGCCGCCGCCGAAATCCGCAGTGGTAAGAACCGTCGCTTTGACAGTACCTACGCCCAAAAACTCAAGCATTATCTCAATGCCACCCCAAACTAATCCCTAATCTTGCCTGACGCCGAGGAGCCCCAAAATGTTCACCCCATCTGAATTCCGCCTACTAATCCCCGAAGAAATTACCCTCAGCGAACTGGACTATGCCCTCGTCCAAACCTGGCCCGACGCGAACCGCTCAGAGGCCGATCAGTGGCAAGCCTATTTAAACGGGCTGGGGTTAGTGGCCTTTGAAAATTGGCTGGGCGATCGCCTGCCGGAAAAACGCCGCCAGCGGGATCTCTCTCATTTGTCCCAGGTGGCCTATGTGACGGTGGGGGATTTTAAAGTTTGCCTCTTAGCCCAGAGTGATTACCTCGACGAACAGGTGCTCTGGCCCCAGGAATATGTTGACCAGCCGGAACTCACCACCCATTTCTACGGCATTGTCGAAGTGGATGAAGAAGCCGAAACCGTGATTTTACGAGGGATTAGCCGGGGCGATCGCCTCCGTAATGCTCCCAAACGGGATGGCCATTATTGCCTCAGCCTCGATCACTTTGATGCCGAACTGAACCATTTCCTCACCGACTGCCGTTACCTTTCCCCGGCCGCTATTCCCCTCCCCATGAATGCCCTGGCAGAACTCAGAACCCAGGTGACAGAAACGATCACGAAACTTGGTAACTGGTTTGATAATGTCCTCGATCAAGGTTGGCAAGCCCTCGATCAACTGATGATGCCTGAAGCCCAACTCGCCTTTGCCACCCGTAACCTCAGTGAAGATATCCAAGCCGGTAAACTCCTCGATCTTGGTTTGAGTCTAGGCAATCAACAGGTGGTTTTACTGGTTACCCTCGCCCCCGCCGAAGAAGATAAATTCCGTATCCAGGCCCGTCTCCTCCCCTTCGAAGCAGACTATCTCCCGGCAAATTTAAGCATTGCTCTCAAGTCTAAATCTGGCAAAGTCTTACAAACAATCACCAGTCGCCAACAGGACAGCTACATCCAACTCAAACCCTTTAAGGGCGTCCCCGGTAAAGTATTCCAAGTGGAGGTCAGTGGCGATGGTTGCACCGTCAACGAAACCTTTGAAATTTAATTGGCTCACCGATGCCAGCGTTACCATTTCCCTTGCCTTTGGTCGGGGCAGCTTACAGGAAGGCTTTCCGACAATTACTGCCCAGATTTGGGAGATGGATGTTCCTTTACCCCAGCAATTTGTGGGACAACTGCCCGCCTTTCCAGACCTGCTCAGTAGTCTGCAACAATGGCAAACGGTTTACCTCGCCCTCGCCCAACGGTTGCAACTGGGACGACAACAGGCTGAGGGGATACGCAGCTTTGATGAAGATGACGATGATGATTTTGAGATCGAAGAAGACGCCGTTACCCATGTGTCCCAGGTCAGCTTTGAGGACTTGTCCCAGCGGCTCCAACGGCAACTGAATGAATGGCTCCTCAGCCCCGGATTTACGCCCATTGTCCAGGCATTGCGATCGCATCTTTCCCCAGAGATGCCCCTGCGGTTAATTTTGCAGACGGACGACCCCCACTTGCACCATCTGCCTTGGCAAGGTTGGCAATTTTTGGTGGATTATCCCCTGGCGGAAGTTGCCCTCAGTCAGCCCCAGTTTCATCGACCAAAGGCGATCGCCCCCCAGAAAAAATGGCAACGGGTGCGGATTTTGGCGATCCTCGGCAGTAGCCAGGGCATTGATCTAGCCGCCGAACAACAACAACTTTCTGAGATTCCCGATGCGGAAGTGCAGTTTCTTTCGCAACCCTCCCGCCAGGAATTTGATGCGGCCCTTTGGGATGACCAAGGCTGGGATATTTTATTTTTTGCAGGCCACAGCCAGACAGAACAACAAACGGGCCGGCTTTATCTCCACGATGGGCCAGAGCACCGCAGCTTAACCCTGGAGCATTTACAGGAAGGACTCCGCACAGCATTGGAGCGGGGTTTGCAGTTGGCAATTTTCAACTCCTGCGATGGGTTGGGTTTGGCCAATAGTTTAGGTAATCTCCAAATTCCAGTGACCATCGTCATGCGGGAACCGGTGCCGAATCGGGTTGCCCAGGAATTTTTTCAGCATTTTCTCGAAGGTTATGCGATCGCCCAATTACCGCTTTATCAAGCAGTGAAACAGGCTCGTCGCCAACTGCAAGGGTTAGAAAATGACTACCCTGGGGCTGCTTGGCTACCCATCATTTGTCAAAATAGCGCTTTATTGCCCCCCACTTGGTTACAACTCGGTGGTTTACCCCCCTGTCCCTACCGTGGTTTAAATACCTTCCAGGAACAGGATGCAGCGGTTTATTTCGGGCGGGAAAG
>JAYKIK010000142.1:0-5762 GCA_035284725.1 Synechococcus sp. | reverse complement strand
CATACCTGCTGTCCCATCGCTGTCGTGATTTGTAAGCACTCAATCTGTAGATCCTGAAGGTCGTATCAGTTCACTTTGTCGTCTGTCGTACCATGGGTGCTGTTCCTTCTTCCCTTGCCTCAACCATATGCTCAGGCAGTTTAGTTGATGGATTTCTGGGCGAAAAATATCTTCAATAGTTAAAGTTTTCAACTAACTCAACTTATTGATTGAAGCCATAGGCGAGCAAGTTCGCTAAGTTACCACTGGGGTTTCAATTTCTAATCGAGCTGCCGTCACAGCACTAAACCCAAAGGCAACAATCAAGGGAAGGGGACAATGCCAGCAATAAGTAAAAATACTCGCGGCTAAACTAATCATTACAGCTAAACCCAACGATAACTTTTCGTCTTGAGTTAAGCCTTTTTCGGATTTAATCAAGCGAAGAATCTCCCCAGGAATGGGCTCTGGCATTACACCGTTAGGAGGAAAAGCCCAATAAAAATTTGCACTGACTAGCATGGGGTCTGTCCAGTCATTTTGCTCACACCATTCTTGGATCCACTCGTCGTAATAATGTCTCATAGCGATTGATTCTTTGTTTTTTTAAACAACTTTGATGTGGTTAATTGGCAAATATAAAGTAAATAAATCTTAATTTAGCAAAATAGGTTAGTAATCTCTTTTCCTTGTTGTAGGGCTATTATTCCGTGGGGAGTTGCCTAAGAATGGAATCTTATCCTATCAACTGAAAAACAATTGGCGATCGCCATAGCAAGAAAAGTTTAGAGAGAAAAACTGAGCATATTTACTTAATTTACCGATGGATATTGATCTCAAAAAATCTTTTATGAGGTGATCAGCCCCCTTATGCCCGTAAAACAGGTCATCACTCAACTCCGAGTCTAGGGATTTCGTTTTTCTCAAAAATTTCCTAATTTTTCCTAGGGCCAGGGATGTTCTGTAAAGAAATATTGCAATATGACCGGGCTTTTGTTACGATTTTTAACAAAGCTCATTCCAAGATTTTACAGGTTTTCACGCTAGTGAATCTGTTGGCAAAGTACCATGCGCTGTCTTGATATTGAGTTTCTCCTCTCATACAGCAAGCTCGAACTGACCAGCCCCAAAGCTTAGGCTGGTTTTTTTATGATTATTTCTGAGCTATCCTCTGCGGATTAACTAAAGGTGGCCTCGGGAGGCATTAAGTCCCGCGACTTCGGCGCTAGGTAATTCTCCCCTAAGCAAGAACCAAGCTAAACGGGCCGTGCCCCAAGAAAAAGCTTCGGGTCTTGGGAATCAGGACTCCTGTCCTTGGAGGCAATGTAAGACCAAAAGAGCTACGGAGTTCTGGCGGCAATTGCCAGCAAAGAGGGAAGCCTACGCCATATCTTTAATTTAGCGCTAGGTAGTTCACGGTGCAGTTTAGCGATGTTCAGAACCATCAGGCATCATTGCCCCTGTCAAAATAGCTCCGGCTAAGTTGGTGCTACTGATTTCAGCACGAATAAGATTTGCCCGTGTCAGATCGGCTCCCATGAGATTGGCCCGGGCAAGATAGGCATCAATCAATTCCGCATCAATCAGCTTTGCTTGGGAAAGATCGGTTCGGCTCAGGTCGGCACGGTTAAGACGGGCATTGGTGAGATTTACTTTGGTTAGTTTGGCGCGATTGAGACGAGCCCCAGGCAGATTTGCCCAGGTTAGATTTGCCAGGCGGAGATCGGCATCTTCCATGAGAGCCCGCTCCAATTTGGCATTTTTCAGGTTGGCCTTCACAAGGTTTGCGCCAATTAGATTTGCTTCGGTGAGGATGGCATTTTCAAGGTTGGCACCACTAAGGTCGGCCTCATGAAGATCCGCCCGTCGAAAGTTAACCCCCTTAAGGTTGGCGCCACTCAGTTCTCCCCGGGCCAGATCAGCACCCTGGAGATTGGCCCCTTCGAGGTCGGCTTTCCGGAGAATGGTACCCCGTAGGCTGGAGTTATAAACGCGCTTTTCTTCCCGGAGATTTGCTTCCCGGAGACAGACACCGGATAGGTTGGCGCCACTGAGGTCAGCCCCCCGGAGATCAGCACCCATGAGGTTGGCATCGAGGAGATTAGCCAGGGTCAAATCAGCATTGGTTAAGTTAGCACCAATTAACACAGCACCGTGGAGGTCAGCATTATGTAGTTCGGCGAGGGTTAGATTTGCTTGGTTGAGGTTGGCACCGCTGAGGTTGGCATTGATCAAATTGGTTTGTTTCAGGTTGGCACGACTCAGGTAGGCAAAGATTAAAATCGCGTTGTGGAGATCGGCATTATGGAGATCAATACCGATGAGATCGGCTCCCCAGAGGTTAGCACCGTTTAGCTGGGCTTCGGGAAAGGATGTTTCACCAATGGCATATTTGGCGATGAGTTCTTGGGGATTCATAGATCGGCGCTGGGGGGACTAGTAAGGAGCTTAATGGCCTGGGTGATAGCAGCGGCGGCCTGGAGATGTTCGTTGGCATCAAAGAGAGAGCGGGCGATCGCCGATAGTTTAATATCAAGGGCCTTAGGGCTAGAGGCGTCCCGGAGAACTTTGGAGAGGAGCTCATCAAAATCACAGGTCCGGAGCATGGACCAATCCTTGCCACTGAGATCAAAAGGATGATGCACAGCGGAAAAAAGCAAAATTTTAGTCCGGAGGGGATTGGCGTATTTCATGACCTCCAATTTAAGTTCGTAAATATTTAAGTTGGCGGCGAAGTGCTGTTTTGGAGGCTCTGGTTTTGGTGGTAGATCTGGCAGCGGTAGGGGAGGAACTGCGTTCAGTACCATCGTCTGAGGGTTTTGATCCCCAAAGTTAAACGCCATGGTTTGTTTATAGTTGGGTTCTGGGGCAGCGGCTTGGGGTGATGGAGCTACCAGGGGCAGCTCGTCCATGTTAAAGGCCATGGTTTGTTTGTAGTCGATGGCTTCTGGGGCTGGTCTAGGGGGTGACGGCGGTGCGGTCGGGACTTCTAGTGCGGGGGGTTCGGGGTCATTGGTCGGCTGGGTCAAGCCCGTGGCAGCGTCTACACCTTGATACAGAGGGGTGATCGCCTCCAGGATGATTTCAGCGATTTGATGGTAGGTTTGTTGGCGGTTGAGTAGGGAGACAAGTTTGCGTAACACCGTCTCAAAGCGCTGTCTACTCGGATATTGCTTGACCAGTTGCTGGAGGAGAGCCGTAAGGGTTTGCGCGTCTAGAATCTGGAAGTTATTTTCCCAACGCTGGAAACAGAGGGCATAGAGCAACTTCTTGATCCGAATATTTTCGCGATGTTCTTCGAGGGTTTGCACCGCCACTTCGAGGTGAATTTCCGTAATACTCTTCTTGGTTTGGCTGGGGGGTGCCAAAATCCCCGTGGATGGTTCCTGATCCTCATAAAAAGCACTGAGGTGATTCAGAATATCGTTGGCGAGGCGACCATAGGTGGCAGGACGGCTAAGGGTACTAACCGAGTTGCTGAGGGCCCGTTGGAGTTCCTTAAGGGTAGAAAATTGATCGAGGTTTTTCTGGACAATGCGCTCTAGGGAGAGGCGGTCTATGAGCTGGGTATCACTTTCCCACCGGTTAACAGCAGTATAAATCAACAGCTTTTTGATGCGTTGGGCATCGGGATGCTGTTCTAACGCTCCAATCATGGCTTTGAGGGAGGCGGGGGGGGTCATAGGTTGAGAGGCAATACCCACAGGAGACAAGGAGGTTACTAGGGCGTGAACAGGGGTGGAAAGTGTTGATTATTCAGATCTTACTTGCTTATGCTAAAGATCTCATTGGGGTTGGGGGAATTCTTTGCTATTGGTGATGGAGGGACGATGAGGAACTACAAACCACAGGTGATAATTTGATTGACAGCTTGGCGATCGCCAATGACATTGATCACAGTTTGGATGCTTTTTTCGGTGAAACCCTGGGGACAATGTACTAGACAGTAAGGAATCCCCGTTTCTTGGAGGGCTTCCTGGAGGGCGGTGTTGGTGGTTAGGGCAATGATTTGCGGGAAAGGTTCACCACCATAGACAGCGATGGTCGCGATTTCTAGTTGAAATGGCCCCGGTTTAAAGGCAGGATTTAGCTGGCCGTCATACTCAAATTTACTGAGCATTAGTTGCATTGCACAGACTTGCTGGGGTTGGAATTGCCCCATCTGGGGGACAGACTTCGCCCGAAACACCGGCACCAATTCCGTAAAGGGGATGTCGATGGTCAACCATTCATGGGCTTTCGTATCAAAGGAATAGCTATAACCGATGCCATCCCAGCGATTTTCACAGCGGGCAATAAATTTATAGCGTTGGCCATCCCCCTTCACCCGGAGTCGGAAGCCAGAATATTTTGATAAATCCCAAGGGTTAGTGAGGGTTTTTGTGCGGACAGAAGCAAAACCGCCATTATTATCGGTGGAGACAAAGCCTGCAAAGAGGGCACCGGTCGGGGTTAAACGCAATTGACTTTGGCTGACCCCACCCATCACCACATCGTCCACGGCCCCCCAGAGTTGGGCAAGGGCGGGGCTGGCTTGGCAAAAGTTAAACAATTCCCATTGGGGCGACTGGAGGGTCGGGGTTTGGGGCGCCCGATTGAGGAGAGATTGGGTCGCTGCCAGGGAAAGATCCGCACCGAGAATGAGAATTGTGGCCTCGTCTAGGGATGTCCCTGGGTCTTGATGCCATTGGACTTGGTAGCCCCGTTGTTGCATGGTTTTCACGAGGGTTTGGGTTGCTGGGCGATCGCCCCCGACGATACAAATTTTTCCCATCTGTGGCCTTCCTCCAAACTCTGTCATCGCTGCGGTGGTTTCCCCCTGACCCAAAAGAGGTCTGAGCAGGGTACTTCCTGGCAACACCTCAAACCGTACAAGGGTTTGCACAAACCGACCAAAATCCCAGTTTGCCATTATCTTTCCCCCCAGGGCCGCGTTTCTATACGCAAAAGTCTAGCGGGTTTCCAGAGGCAATCGCCAAATTTCCAGTCGTCTATGCTTGATGATCCGGATGAATATACCGCTGTAACCGTGGCCAATGGTCTGGATAAAGTTCCCTTAAAATCTCGCCCTGGGCCACTTCCAAATCCCGGTAGTCAAACCCCGGCGCCACCGCTTCCCCCAAAAGGCCAAATTCCCCCGTCTCGAGCACCGCCGTTTTCCAATAGCCCCCTGGTACCAGCAGTTGAGGCACTTCCCCCGCCGCCAAATCACAGCCTAATTTCGTCGTTTGCCACTGTCCTTCCGGAGAAAGGGTGTGGTAGGTGATGGCTGATCCGCCATGGAAGTAGTGCATAATCGGCGATTGGTTACGGTGGAGATAATCGATGGGTCGTTCTGGACTCAACAGGTAGTAGATAGAGGTGAACAATTGGCGATCGCCACCGGCCCGGGGAGTACTGAGGGAATCCGCAGAGCGATAGGTCTCTCGAAAATAACCACCTTCCAAGTGGGGTTCTAAACCCAGGTATTGAATTACTGTCGCCGCCGTCAGAGTCATTGTCATTACCTCTCTAAAGCATAAAAATCACGGAATTTTGAGTTCTAGCCTACCACTGTCCCTAGACGTCAAAAGTTCCATTGGCGTAGAAATAAACTTCTGCATCAAGTCGCAGTAAATCGCAACATTCGACTGCTTAAACAGTTACAAAACTGAAGGGTAGTCCTAAAGAGATAAGGATGCATTGTAGTGATGGATGAAAAACCAGATCGCTCCGACATGATTCTCTTGCTTTTTAGAGAAGGATAATGTCTTCCGCACCAATCGTGAAATTCGTTGACGCAT
>JAYKIK010000141.1:0-21956 GCA_035284725.1 Synechococcus sp. | reverse complement strand
ATCCACTATCCCTAAGCTGACGATTAGCCGCAGCAGTTGCTCAAATTATGGGATGTCTTTTGTACTTCTATTGATGACTACATTCGGCTCTTTTTAATAACCATGTACTACCTGCGGAATGTGGGTTGAATGGCTCTATTCCGGTAAATGTAGTTCTTGGCCCTGGAGCGATTTTTCGATGTTAAAACGCTGTTCGGCATTGCGGATGAAATAGCCCCCCATCATTGCCGAGGCTAACAGTTGACCTAAATGTTCGCGGCTCATACTCACCGAGACATTAAAGCCATCCGTCTGGGGTAAAACCCCCAACAAACCAACAATATTGCGTTCCATTACCTGATGTACACCAGGGGACTGGGGTTGTGACATATGGGCAATCATTTCTGGTGGGAGGGACTGGACATAGCGCCAAAGCTCATCTGAACCCTGTTGGCTACTACCCATGAGGTTATTAAAACGTTGGGCTTCATTATTCACCAGTCTTCCCTCCTCAATGCTCAATTAACGGTTGTTGCTTACTTTAATGTGTTCCGATTGACTAAGGCTAATATAACAACTTGCTTGGCTAAAAGAGGGGCGTGTAACCGAACTTTCCTGGTGGCATTTCTACGGTTTAACGCCCCAAGGCGATCGCCTTCATATGAGTCAACTGAAAACTGTACCAATTAGCTGGCTAGGTATTCTCCCATTTCTGCTTTGCGCTTACGAAGTTTAGCGAGGGCTTCCCGTTCAATTTGGCGGACCCGTTCTCGACTAATGCTGAGGTATTCCCCAATTTTTGCCAGGGTGTGGGGCGTACCATCCCGCAGACCAAATCTCAGGGCAAGAACTTCCTGCTGCTGGGACGTCAGATCACTGAGCATACGCTCTAGGTCGCGCTTTAGGGCCGCATGGGTGGCGTAATCATCAGGGGTGGCACCATCGTCTTCCAACAGTTCAATCAGTTCAGTGTCATTGTTGTCGCCGACCCGTAAGTCTAAGGATAAAGGTTGCCGGGATTTCTCGAGATAATCGCGTACCTGTTTTGCACTCAGGCCCAGTTCTTCCGCAAGCTCGGGAATCGAAGCAGAACGACCGTTAACCTGAGCCAGTTGCCGCTGGGCTTTTTTGATTTTGTTGAGTTTCTCGGTGATGTGAATCGGTAGGCGGATGGTACGGCTCTTTTCGGCGATCGCCCTGGTAATCGCCTGACGGATCCACCAATAAGCATAGGTCGAGAAACGATAGCCTTTGGTAGGATCAAATTTTTCTACACCCCGTTGCATGCCGATGGTGCCCTCTTGGATCAGATCCAGCAGGTCCATATTGCGCTTAATGTATTTTTTGGCGACGGAAACCACCAACCGGAGATTGGCCTCCACCATTTTCTGTTTGGCCTGTTTCCCCAGTAAAAGATGCTTTTTGAGTTCTCGCTGGGAAATATTGGCCGCTTCGGCCCATTCCTTGAAGCTTGGTTCTATGTCCTGCTGCTGTGCCAACTCGGCTTTAAGTTTCTCCAAGCTGACCATTTTTTGGACACGTCGGGCATAAAGAACCTCTTCCTCATGGGTTAATAGAGGAACGCGACCAATTTCTTTGAGATAGGTGCGGACAGGGTCGGCAGAATGCTTAGAGATTTTCATAGGTCAACTCGGCTGCAAAGGATGAGATTTAAAAAATGAAAATGAGGATCTTTCCCCTGCACTAAATCGAGTCAGGGCCAAGGGAAGGATGAGTTGTCCGATAGGGGAAATGTAACAGGGTTGTAACTCAGTATTTCAAGGGTTCGACCGCTGTACAGTCCCGAAAATAAGGATTGTTGAAAAAATATTTATGAATTTATCTTACCAAAAAATTAGAGTTTTATTAAGTTTATTTAATAAATGTAAACTTGCTGAGACTAAAAAAGACCGCCAGGAAATGACGGCCAGGGACACTGATACCTAGGTAATCGGTCTAGGAGGTGGGGGAATCTTCTTGGGGAATATAGTCAGGATTGCGCTTAGAAAAACCCCAAATAAACATGGTGGCGATCGCCGTGATCATCAGCCATTCTGGAATGATGAGGCTAGGGTAAACAGCTTTGAGCAACAGACGCACCCCCACAAAACCTACGGTCACAAAACCAGCATCCTCCAGGTTTGTGAATTCTTCTAACCAGCGGATAAAGAGTCCTGCTAGAAAACGCAGGGTCAGTACGCCGATGGTGCCACCAATCACAATGAGCCAAATATCTTCGGCCACAGCGATCGCCGTAGTCACACTGTCGAGGGAGAAGGCAAGATCTGTCACCGCAATCATCGGGATCGCTTGCCAAAGAGACTTAAACTCGAGGCTGTGGTGGTGATTTTTATCATCTTCACCGGAGGTAAAGTACCGGAACACGAGCCAGAGTAAATAAAGCGCCCCCAGCAGTTCCACCTGCCAAAAGTGGATGACCCACGTTGCCGTGAAAATTAGGGTAATTCTGAGGATGTAAGCCACCATTAAGCCGATGTTGAGGGCTTTGCGCTGTTGAGCGGGGTTGGCTAATCCTTGGGCGATCGCCGCCAGGGCAATAGCATTATCCGCCGAAAGAACCGCCTCCAGGGCCACCAAGATCACCAGAATTAGTGACGTCTCTAAACTAAAATTCAACTGGGGATGAAGGATTTGCTCAAGCATGGGAAAAATTCAACACAAAAATTTTCGGACAATAGGTCAAGACAAAAAAGACCACCCATCGCGGTATGGCGGCGGATATGGCACACTTTTAGCCATTGTAGACAAACTCTAGAGACACCGATAGAAAGTGCCAAGGATTGCGACGCCCCTCGATTACCATGATGCCATTTCCTGATCCCTGATTGATATGTTGCGTCTTGTTACAAAACCTTGGGTAAAGGAGGAGCAATATTGAAAATTAGGGGATAAACATCCGTTTATCTTTGGAGTTTGCACAATTATGGGAATTTCCGATACCCAAGTCTTTATCGCCCTGGCCATTGCCCTCATCCCCGGCATCCTGGCTTTCCGTCTTTCGACTGAGCTTTACAAGTAAACCTCTGCTTGCATCTTTGGCAAGCATTAGAATTTAGGTTCCTTACGGAACCTTTTTTTATGGGTGTGTAGATTGACCAGGCTGGAGTGAAACTTCCTAGAAAGAATGGGCTTTCAAGACGCCGGGCTCTGTTTGGATGGGTAAAACGTTGAGGGTATCGCTTTGGGCACAGAAACGAACATCCACTTCATTATCAAGGCGTAATAGCCGTTGACCGTGGCTAGCGAGCTTAAACAGGCTAAAGAGATCTTCTTGCCATTGCTGGTAGAGGGAAATCGCCCCAATACCTTCGTCGTTACCCAATTGCTCACTGGTGCCATCCCAGAGGGCTTTGGCGATCGCCCCGGCACAGACGGTATCCTCTAAGGAGTAGTCCCCTTGCCAACCAGAACCCACAAACCACACCGTCTCTGGCTGTTTTTCCTGAAGAAATTTCACGACACTTTGCCGATTTACCTGGGCGGCGGTGATAACTATAGGTGCTGATTCGACCCGTTTTAGCGCCCTCGTACCGTTAGTGGTAGTGAGAAAAAGACGTTTGCCCGCCACCACTTCTGGGGTGCAATTGAGAGGGGAGTTACCCAAATCACAGCCTTCTACCTGTTGTCCGCCCCGCTCCCCAGCTCGGAGGTAGGGGGTTTTTGTCCAGGTCTCGCTAAATTGGAACAGTTCGTCGAGGTCAGAGAAGGCTTGCACTGCTTCTGCCCCAGCATTGAGTGCCGTTGCAATGGTCGTGGTGGCCCGCAGAACATCGATGACAACAGCACAATCGGGCAATTGATCTGCCGGGGTCGCCTCAGGCGTGTGGTAGACGAAAAGTTTCACGCAAAAAAATCCTTCTTAACAATCCGGTTAAATTCCAAAATACCCGATTTGGCGATCGCCTCGGACAACGATTTAGGTGAGAGGTTTCTGCCATGGGCCCCAAATGGCGAGGGTCATTCCCGGTTGGTAAATATTCACAAACATCGTCTGGCCATCGGGGGAGAAACAGACACCAGCCAATTCACTACCACTGACGGCATTGCGGGCAAAACGATAGCATTCTCCAGCAGGATTGACGCCAAAGAGAAATTGGTCAGGGGAACCATCTTCACAGACGATCAAATCTCCGAAGGGGGCAATGGTGAGATTGTCAGGATATTCTAAAATGCCGCTCTGGGCCGCCTCCACAAAGAGCCTGAGTTGATTGCTGGCGGGGGTGTACTCAAAAATCTGACCTCGATTGCGATCGCCACCACTGGTACAAGTCCAATAAATTTTGCCTTGGCCATAAATCATCCCTTCGCCCCGTTTAAAAATCGCTGCTCCTTTTTCCTGGGCTTCATAACGGAGGGTGTCGCTAGCAGGATCAACATTTTCCAGGGGCAGCCACTCCACCGCAAAGGACTTATCTTGGGGAAAAGTTTTTGTGGTGTCAAAGGTTTTTTGGCCGGCGATCGCCAATGCTTCCAATCGACCTCCGGCGGCAAGATTTCCGTTCTGCTTGGGGCGGAATCGGTAAATACAACTATCGTTACGATCTTCCGTTTGGTACACATAACCCGTGGCCGGATCAACGGCGATCGCCTCATGGTTAAACCGTCCCATGGCCCTAAGGGGGATCGGTGTACTGAGTCCAGTGGGTTTGACCTCGAAGTTATAACCATGCTTCTGTTGAAATGCCGGGTCAATCTGGGGCGTCATGATATTTTCCTCACAACTAATCCAGGTCCCCCAGGGGGTTGCACCACCGGCACAGTTACGCATCGTCCCCGCCAGGGAAACATGGTGCTGTTCTACTTCTCGGGCTCGATTCAAAATAATCGTCGTTGTCCCACCCGATGCCACTGGATCATAGGTATCCGCTGTCGTCGCTGTTACCCCCGGGGTCTGCCTTGCCCCTAGTTCATGGTTACAAATCAGCGCTGTTTTCCCCCCAGCCACGGGAAAAGCGGCCATCCCATCGGGATAGAGGGGCACCGGTTTGCCGTCACTGAGTTTGCCACCGCTGTAGGCCAAGACTTTGTACTGAAAGCCTGCTGGCAAATCAAAAATACCCTGGGGATCCGGCACTAATTCTCCGAAGCCCAGACCATAGGGGGGACTGCCTGCAGCAGCTTTGCGATAAAAATTCTGGAGGGGCGAGAGGAGCACGGTACCAGTGGCACTGGCCCCGAGGAGGGATAGAAAATTGCGGCGCGAAAGGGACACAGTCGTTTCTTAAACTCAGTAACAAACAATGGCCCTATCTTAGCGAGTTCCAGCTAATCCCGCCGAGATGAATTTTGCCCTAGAAGTTGGGGATTGAATGACTGACTAAGCTCGACAGGAAGAACACAAGCCTTTGACTGTGACTTCGTAGCTTTCGGGGGTAATTTCTGTGGCAAATTGACTGAGGTCGAAACAGCTGAATGCTTGCCAAGGTAGATCCTGGATCGCGCCGCAGTCTCGGCAGACAAAATGATGGTGGGGATTAACATTTGCATCGTAGCGGGTGACCCCTTCGTCTAGGAGCACTTCCCGCACCAAGTTCACTTCCCGTAACACCGTCAAGGCACTGTAGACGCTCGCTTTGGAGGCAATGGGTAGGTCTGCATTAACATCTTCGAGGATTTGTTCCACCGTGGGGTGATCGGTCCGACCGAGTAAATTGGCATAGACCGCAAAGCGCTGGGGGGTAATGCGCAATCCCTCGCGTTTCATGGTGTTACGAATTTCTGGGGCGGTGAAAGTTTGGGACATGGCGTTGGCGGAACAGGGGACAGAGAAAGGAATGGGGGCTATTTTGACGAATTTATCTGAAATAAATCAAGGTCTAGGGGTAACAAAATCGTTACCAAGAGTAATTTTTAAGGATTTCTTTAGGGTTTTGGGCCAGCAGAAAAATAGGTTAATGCTTGTTTAATGATCTTAACACCTAGGTTTAAGCTTTGTAGCCAGATAGTAGTTAGTATTAGCTTAAAAAATTTCCCAGATAAGAATTATTCTAGCTAAATATTTTGCCTAGGGAAGGTCTGAAAAGATTGTTCTGCGGCACTCTTGGGACTTGGGCGCGGCGGGCGATCGCCTTCGGTGCTCAGGAGAAATGGCCCATGGGTCTAGGCAAATAGTCATTGAGTATTTATACTCAAGATCAAGCAAAATCCTTTTCTATCGCCAATTTTGCCAGTGGGGGCTGTCCAACCATGAAATTCAGAAAAGAGCTGCAAGAAATTAGCATTATTTCGGGCATTGCACTGTTGATCTCAAGTCTTTTTACGGCGCTGATCTGTCTTTAATCCGCTCCGGCAGGCCATGGTCACCCTTGAGTTGAAGGGAAAGGAGCTTCGCAGTATTCTGAATGTCTGATATATCAAAAGCTCTATAGAAATTCCCGATGTTTAAATATCGACGCTTTCTCCAGGGGGCGATCGCCTTTCTGACGGCAGTATTCGTCATTGCCTGTAATGGCCCACGCTCCAACAATGACAGCAGTTTAACGGAAGTTCCCCTAGGGGTAGCTGTGGCCCAGACCAGTAATATTGCTCTTTTTGGTCAAGAGCAAGTTCTAGGAGCACAAATTGCCGAAGCTTATTTCAACGAAAATGGCGGAATTAATGGCAAACCTCTCAAGGTCATTCTGCAGGACGTGGCCGCCGACGAACAGGGGGCGATCAATGCCTTTAATACCCTCATTAATCAAAACAAAGTTGTTGGTATTGTTGGCCCGACTCTTTCCCAGCAGGCTTTTGCCGCGGATCCCATTGCAGACCGTGCCCAGGTACCTGTCCTTGGCCCCTCGAACACTGCCGAAGGAATCCCCCAAATTGGTCAATTTATTGGTCGTGTTTCCGCACCAGTGTCTGTGGTAGCTCCCAATGCCGTTGCCCATGCTCTGAAAATGAATCCTGAATTAAAGCGGGTGGCGGTGTTTTTCGCCCAAAACGATGCCTTTAGTAAGTCAGAAACCGAAACCTTCCAAGGGGCAGTGCGAGATTTTGGCCTGGAGTTAGTGACGGTACAGAAGTTCCAGACCACAGACACCGATTTCCAAGCTCAAGCGACGGCAGCAATCAATGCCAAACCTGATCTGGTGATTATTTCTGGTTTAGCAGCTGATGCGGGTAACCTTGTTAAACAATTACGAGAGCTGGGTTACAACGGCCTTATCGTCGGTGGAAATGGGTTGAATACCTCCAATATTTTTCCCGTCTGCCAAGCCAAATGTGATGGAGTTCTGGTAGCCCAAGCCTACAGCGCTGAGTTGGATAACGAGATTAACCGTGCTTTCCGGGATGCCTATTTCCAAAAGAATCAGAAGGAACCGCCCCAGTTTAGTGCCCAGGCGTTTACAGCAATCCAAGTATTCGTGGAAGCCCTAAGAAAGCTCGATAGTAAGACTCCCCTAGCCAATCTCGCCCTCCCGGAACTACGGCAGCAACTGCGGGCTGAAATCTTCGCGGGCACCTACACAACCCCCCTGGGAGAAATTTCCTTTACCGAGGAAGGGGATATTATCCAGAAAGAATTTTTCGTCGCCCAAATTGAAATGGATGAATCCGGTCAGCAAGGCCGCTTTGCCTTCGTCGAAACGAATTAAATAAGAGCGATCGCCAAAAATTATCCCCCTCTGGCTCGTAACCGGAGGGGGTTTTCTCTTAAGGGATGACAGCCTCTGCTTATCGGCATCTCCCTCAAGGGAAAGCACCCTCTGCCTCTCGGCATCTCCCTCAAGGGAGAATGGGTGGGGTTTTAGCCGCGCAACTGGTCGAGGACGCTGCGGTCTTCTAGGGTAGAAGTATCGCCGACAATCTCCTCACCGGCAGCTAGGTTCCGCAACAGACGCCGCATAATCTTCCCAGAGCGGGTTTTCGGCATTACATCGGCAAAACGGATTTCCCCAGGACGGGCGATCGCCCCAATTTCTTTCACGACATGGGCTTTTAATTCAGTGACTAAAGCATCGCTAGGACTATAGCTACCCTCAAGGGTAACAAAGGCAAACACATCTTCCCCTTTGATGGGATCGGGTTTACCGACAACGGCAGCTTCTGCCACGGCGGGATGGGATACAAGGGCAGATTCTACCTCCATGGTTCCGAGACGGTGACCGGAGACGTTTAATACATCGTCAACCCGTCCCATAATCCAGAAGTAGCCATCTTCATCGCAACGTGCGCCATCCCCCGCAAAGTAGAGGTACTGTCCATCTTTGGGGGCGATATGTTCCCAATAGGTAGAACGGAAACGCTCAGGATTGCCGTAAACGGTACGCATCATGCCGGGCCAGGGTTGTTTGACGACGAGATAACCGCCTTCATTCGCACCGACGGGATTCCCATCGAGATCAACCACTTCGGCGACAATGCCGGGGAAGGGACGGGTTGCGGAACCGGGTTTGGTGGGTGTTGCTCCGGGGAGAGGCGTAACCATTACACCGCCTGTTTCGGTTTGCCACCATGTATCGACAATGGGACAGCGTTCTTTCCCGATGACGCGGTGATACCACATCCATGCTTCGGGGTTGATCGGTTCGCCCACTGTGCCAAGCAGTCGCAGGGAACTCATGTCGTATTTGTTGGGAATGTCTTCGCCCATTTTGATAAAGGCACGGATGGCAGTGGGCGCAGTGTAGAAAATGGTTACGCCGTATTTTTGGATCACTTCCCAGTAACAGCCGGGGTTGGAGGGACGGGGTGCGCCTTCATACATGACGACGGTTGCGCCGTTGGAGAGGGGGCCATAGGTGATGTAACTGTGTCCGGTGATCCAGCCGACATCTGCACCACACCAATAGATATCGTCATCTTTGAGATCGAAAATCCATTTGGTGGTCATGTGGGTGTAGAGGTTATAGCCGCCCGTGGTATGGACGACTCCCTTGGGTTTGCCTGTGGTGCCGCTGGTGTAGAGGATGAAGAGCATATCTTCTGCATCCATCGGTTCGGGGGGGCAATCGGCGGAGACTTCTTTTTGCATTTCGTGCCACCAATGGTCACGCCCTTCTTGCATATGGACGGGTTCTTTGGTGCGCTGAACGACTAATACGTTTTCAACGCTGGGGGCATGGTGGTCGGCGATCGCCTCATCGACGTGTTCCTTGAGGGCAACGGCTTTATCTTTACGGAAACCGCCATCGGCAGTAATGACGAGTTTTGCTTCGGCATCTTCAAGGCGACTGCGGAGAGCTTCGGCACTAAATCCCCCAAACACGACGGTATGGGGCGCACCGATCCGCGCACAAGCCAGCAGGGCAACGACGGCTTCGGGGATCATCGGCATATAAATTCCGACGCGATCGCCCTTTTGCACACCGAGTTTTTTCATCGCATTGGCGAACTGACAGACTTCATGGTGCAGTTGGGCGTAGGTCAGGGTGCGAGAATCACCGGGTTCCCCTTCCCAAATGAGGGCGGCTTTGTTTTTGCGCCAGGTCTTCAGGTGGCGATCGAGGCAGTTATGGGAAATATTGATTTTGCCGTTTACAAACCATTTCGCGAAGGGCGGCTGCCAATCTAGCACCTTGTCCCATTTTTCGAACCATTCCAATTCCTGTTCCGCCAGTTCACCCCAGAAGCCTTCGGGGTCAGCCTTGGCTCGGTCATAGAGGTCTTGATACTGCTCTAAACTTTTGATGTGGGCTTGGGCAGCAAATGCGGGCGCCGGCGGGAAAATGCGTTGCTCTTGCAGGATCGATTCAATGTTTTGTTCGGACATAACGGGGTTCTTATCGTGAAATTTATCTCACCCCATTGTCCCTCAAGTCCGACCCGTCAGGCGTTCTAGGGATTAAGCCGTAATGGTTTGCAAGATTTTGGGCCAGTTATTCCGCTAATCCTTCCCAGCGCTTTAGGGAATTTCTTCCAAGGTGAGGAGGGTTTCCCAAGCGGCGATCGCCTCCGGGAACCAGAGCCAGTTTTTCTGGAGATGATTGGGTTTGAAATGTTCTGGGTCTAAATCAAGGGCGATCGCCCGGAGTTTTTGGGCTTTTCCCAGGAGAATTTCTCGGTCTGACTCCGGCTGCGCCTGGGCGAGTTGGTACATACTTACCGCTAATCCTGCATAAATTTGGGCTTGGGCAGTCTGGGGAAAGTTTTGGTTCGTTGCGACGGCAAGGGCTTCGTACCAGCGGTCATTGGCGGCCTCATACTCCCCCCGACGGTAATGGCCAAACCCCAAGGCCATGAGAATTTCCGGGTCATTGGGCTTTTGGGTCAGGGCCAGTTCCCAATTTTCCTGGGCCATGGCGATCGCCCCTTTGGTTGCTTCCGCTGGAGTGGTCTCTGTGGCATTGGTGTTAGGGACTGTTTGCCAGATGTAGCGTCCCTGGAGAAAAGCAAGGGTACCACTGTCTGGGGCGATCGCCGGATCGAAAATTAGCGGTTTTACCTCAGCAAAGGCCTGATGGTCTAGGAGTTGTTCCACCAAAATTTGTCCATTGCCCCAATTGTCCTGGGCGATTTCTGTTTCTGCCAATTGTTGGAGGTCAGGGATTGCCAGTTGCTCCAATTCTGTCGTGGCGAGTTGGGTAATGCCTGGGCCTAGGGTTGACTCGCCAGGGGAAGGTCGCAGTTGTCGCCCAATCAAAACTCCCCCCAAGGCGATCGCCACCGTGAAGGCCACTCCCATGATGAGGTGAGGTGCCGTGAAAAAAGACCACTGCCTTGAGGTTTGATTTGCTTCCTGAACCTCGGTTGCTAAAAATGTTGCCGCGGTTTCCCGTTGCTGCTCTGGGGGTAAATTCGCAAAAATTCCCTGGATAAACGTCACATCTTCAGCGGGCGTCTCTGTTTCTGCTAACCAAGGTAACTCTGTCGGGGAAACTAATTCCTGATCCACACCCATTGGGCTGCTGTCATTGCTCTGAAACCGGGAAACCTGCACCAGCTGCGCCATTGTCCCCATAAACATCGCTTCCCAGGGCAAAAACCATAAAATCCCTGGGGTTAACCCTAGGGAAAATCGAATCGGTTGCTGTTCCGTTTGGGCGATCGCCATTAAATCTTCCCACTGGTCGCGGATATCACCGACGAAAAGAGCCTGAGATAACATCATGCCCCAGGTTTCGAGGGGATAATCGGCCCAATTTTGCAACCAGGCTTCCGGACGCCAGGTGACTACTTCTGTAATTGGCTCCAAGTCAGGGGCGATCGCCAGGTCGAGGTAGAGTTGGTACTGATTATCACCAAGGGCCAAGATAGACAACCGAAAATCATCAAACATGTAACTTACTTTGCCCAAGGAGAGACCCGTTATGGCTCCCGAAAAAAGAAATCATGTGCATATCCAGTTTCCCTGAAATTATCAAAGAAGAAAATCGATCTTGGGATCACCCTATTACTATGTTCCGGGTTTTAGCCCAATTCCTGGAGTTTTTCGACTAAATCGCCTTGGCCGATGATGTAAACTCCCCGGATTTTTTTGTGGGAGACAGCCAGTTGCGCCCGGGTAAAAACAAGGATGGGCGTCACGAAATCAAGGGCTTTTTTTTCTCTTACCTGGAGGGCTTGTTTCATGACAATCTGCAAAAAATCCTTTTTGAAGGGATAAATTGTTCGACCTAGGCGACGGTGTAGACGGTGATCCTGGAAAATTACGGTACCTTTGTGGGATTTCACGTCGATGACATAGGTTTTTTTCTGGGGAGAAGTGCAGATCACATCGGCATCCCCTAACCCTTCCTCTAGGCGCATCCCATACTCAAAGACCCAGCCTGCTGGTTCAAGTTCCTGGAGCAATTCTGCTACTTTTTCCTCTGCCTTTGCCCCCTGTACCGCTCGGTTTGCGGATTGCCAGAGATCTACTCCTCGAAAAATAAACCCCAAGGTGCCAAAGGCGGCGATCGCCACGATCACGATAGCTGCAATAAACCCCAGACCAATGGCCAAAACAGGGAACATGAAAACGACCAAGACCGGTAATCCTGCCGCTGCCAAAAATGCCCGCCACGCTTGGAAACGCCGACGAAAGGCTAAACGACGGACATTGTGACCCGCGGTCTTAGGGGAAGAGGCAATCATAATTCGCCCAGATTGGTGTCAATCCACAAACATTCAAAAAATCGTTATCCTAAAGCTGGAATTTTGTTTTCCTTTACCCCTTAACTTTTGCCTGGAGTTCCATGGAAAAACCAGCCCAAACTCAATACCCAATTCATTCCCTCCTCCGTCAGCGGTTTAGCACCGTGATCTTCGATGGCGATCGCCCCGTGGAAGCAGAAAAAATTGGTAGCTTACTAGAAGCAGCTCGCTGGGCAGCCTCCTGTTTTAACGAACAGCCTTGGCGCTTTTTAGTCGCCACAAAAGCAGACCCTGCCGCCTATGGAACAATGCTGGATTGTTTGGTGGAAAGTAACCAGGCTTGGGCAAAAAATGCTTATATCCTGATGATTTCCGTCGCAAAGGAACGATTTACCCGCAATGATAACCCGAATCCCTACGGAATGTATGATGTCGGCCAAGCTCTAGCCTGTTTGACCATCCAAGCGGAAGCCCTCGGCCTTAGGGTGCACCAAATGGGGGGTTTCGATAAGGAAAAAGCCCGTAATGTCTATCAAATTCCCGCTGGTTTTACCCCTGCTGCAGCCGTTGCCATCGGTTACCCAGGGGATCCCAGTATTTTCCCCGAGGCACTCCAGGAACGGGAATACGGCCCCCGCACCCGTAAAGCACTCTCTGAAATTGTCTTTACGGGAAGCTGGGGAAAAACCTATTTCTAGGAACTAAACAGGGGCACAATAAACGCAAAAACAACCCCTAAACCAACCACAATTTCTAGGGTCTGTAACAATTTACTGCCATGTTTTTGCCGGAAGCCCTTCAACCAATCTCGGGGGCGATCGCCTTCCCGCCAAGCCAAGCTCACCATCGAAGCCAGTAGGGGGACGCCACCCACTTTAATCCCCAAAAGAAGATGTAGAGCCACTACGCCAAACATCACGACCCAAGCCAACAGGTGACCAAAGTAAGCGATGTGATTCAGTTCTCCTGCTGGCAGCCATTCTTCCTTCATCATCCGGCCAGTAATCACAGCCAGGGTTCCCGCGAGGAGCATCCCTGTATTAATCAGACGATGGACTGAAACCCACCAAATTGGCTTCCCAAGCTGCTTTAACTGGGCAAGGGAATTGTCCTGCACCAAACGGCGATCGCCTAGGCGAAAACTATATGCCGCAAAAAACGGCAGCAGCACCAAAAAGATTACGGCGATTGTGCCATGGATCCCTTGCATATCCTCAATCTGGGGCAAACCTAAGCGTCCCCAACGGCCATCGTAGATGTCATAAACCCAAAAACCAGTGTCCAAAGCCAAAAGCACAAAGAGTGCTGTAAATCCGTGGAGAAGGCGGAATAGAACGGGTTGGTAGGGTTTAGATGAAGATTTTGCCATGACCTTTAAAAACTGGGGAGATTTGCTGTTCCAAGCTCAATTCTATGCAAAAAAAACATCAAGTCACCAAAATTCTTACCTTAAAGCTGACTTCGGCATGGACAAGGGTCCCGGATATCGGATTACCTCGTGTTGACTATTTTTTCCTTGGGGCTGTTCCGCCAACAGCACATTCCGGATAAAGCGAGCCGCCACCCGTTGTAAAAGCCCTTCTGCAATTTTTTGGCCGAGCTGTTGGGTTTCCGGCTTGATGAGTACCTTCGGAATCAATGGCAAAATAAACATCGGGTCAAAATCAGGAGTTTCCTGCAAAATACGCCAAATATTTTGAATATGCACTAAATTAGCCCGGTCTGCCGCACTCATGTCCCCAAAACGATTACCCGCGTTTTTTTGTCCCAATTGCTCCTGGAGTAAGCTGGTAATGTTCAGGAATGTATTTCGCCCAAAAATATCCACCGACTGAATAATTTCCTCCGCAAGGCGTTCCCGGATAAACTCACCCCGTTCTGAAAATACATAGTCAATCGCCTGGTTCACTGCCCCTTTTAGGTCATAGTCCGTCGAATCCTTCGCATTATTTAAAAGGTTTTCTAGACGGTTCCAACGGAAACTATCTTCTTTGAAGAGCAAATCCCTGAGGGAATGGCGTAATTCTGGAGAGTTATCCGTTAACAGTCGCTTGGCTACATATGGATAGGCTTTACTGAGGACTTTAAACTCCGGATCAACCCCAATGGCAATCCCCTCTAGGGTCACCATCGAGCGGATAATCAAGGCATAGTATGCTGGCACCTTAAACGGAAACTCATACATAATGCCCGACATCTGATCGGTAATACTCTTAAAGTTTAATTCCGCCACACTTGCTCCCAGGGCATTATTAAAAACGGTGCTCAGGGCTGGGACAATTGGCGTCAAGTCTGTATCAGGTTTCAGAAAGTCTAATTTGACGTAGTCATGGGCTAGGGATTCAAAATCTCGGTTCACGAGGTGCACGACCGCTTCGATTAGCCCATAGCGCTGGTAGGGTTCGATCATGCTCATCATGCCGAAATCTAGGTAAGCCAAGCGGCCATCATCTAAGGCGAGAAGATTTCCCGGATGGGGATCAGCATGGAAAAAGCCAAACTCCAAAAGCTGTCGGAGAGAACATTCTACCCCAACTTCCACAAGATGTGTTGCATCAATTCCCTTAGCGGCGACTTCCTTAAGGTTGGTCAGTTTCGTACCATCCAACCACTCCATGGTGAGGACACGCTTACCTGTATATTCCCAATAAATTTTCGGCACATAGATTTCTTTCATGCCGCCATAGAGTTCTTTAAACCGCTCTGCGTTACGGCCTTCCTGGGCATAGTTCATTTCTTCGAAAATGCGAGCAGCAAATTCGTCGGTAATGCCAATGAGATCGGAGCGGACTTGTTTAACGTTATTTTGGAGCCACCGGGCAATGCGCCGCATGATGAAGATGTCCAGGTTGATGCGTTGCTGCAGATCGGGGCGCTGGACTTTAACGGCAACTTTTTCCCCTGTTTTGAGACGTGCTTGGTAGACCTGCCCTAGGGACGCAGCGGCGAGGGGGTGGTCAGAAATTTCAGCGTAGATGTCTTCGGGGGGTTGGCCGAGTTCTTCTTCGATGAAGCGAAAGGCAATTTCGTTGGGGAAAGAGGGCAGTTGATCCTGGAGACTGGTGAGTTCCGTGAGGTAAACGGGGGGGACAAGGTCGGGCCGGGTAGAGAGAGCTTGGCCAATTTTGATATAAGTGGGGCCGAGCTTGGTGAGAATGCGTTTGAGTTGATCTGCCTGCTTTTCTTGGGTTTTGGGATTGTTGTGGGTACCTGTTGCCTTCGCCCACCAAATTCTCAGCAGCAGACTGCTAAAGCTGGAAATGATTGTGAGGAGACGCCCCAAAACGGCAAAGGGTCGATTTCTATACTGTGTTTCGATCGCCTCTGGGTTGTAGCGCCATGCTTCGGACTCTGGGATAAATTCTGCGCTGACCGGGATGACTGGGGTGGGAGTCGTCTGTTGTGGCATAGTTTGTCCGATGCGATCGCCTACGGTGAATTGGGTTGCATTGTAAATGATTGTAACAAATGTTTTGGGGTCACTCATCTATGCAGACCATAGGCGATCTGGACAGTCATCACCTAGTTGGATAGAGCACTGGGCGTGCGAGCGCTTAGGGGGGTTTGTCCTCGGTTCGTTTCACTGAGGCGCTGATTTTGGAGGATATTCACTGCCTTCAGGAACTGGGGGTCAGCGCTCGTGCCAATCAGGCCAGGATTGAGATGCAGACGGGTAAATTGTTCATCGTCCAACTCCACAGTAATGTCAGGATTCACACCGTTCATGTTAATGCTCACACCACTGGGGGGATAGTACCGAGAAATGGTTACGGCCAAGCCAGAGCCATTAGATAGCTCATGGACGGATTGCACGGTGCCCTTACCGTAGGTGCGCGTCCCGACGAGGGTTGCTCGCTTATTATCCTTCAGGGCCGCCGCTAAAATTTCACTGGCACTGGCAGAATTTTCATCGACGAGAACAACGAGGGGCAGATCAGTAATCGCTGTTTGATTGGCGCTAAATTGGTGATCGCCTCCCTTGCGATCAACCGTGCGGACAATGGCCCCTTCCTCCATCCACATCCGGGCAATGTCGACACTGGAATAGAGTAAACCACCAGGGTTCCCCCGCAAATCGAGGATAAATCCAGTCACGTCATCCCCTTGGAGGTTTTGAATGGCGTCATACATTTGCTCCGCTGCATGGGAACTAAATTCATCAAGGCGGATGTAACCTACTTTTTCATCACCAATGCTCTGAACTTGATAATTAACGGTAGCCAATTCAATCTTCGCCCGGGTGATGGCAATCTCCCTAGGGGACTGGCTGTTGCGCCGAATTTTGAGACTGACATCGGTTCCTTTCAGACCGCGAATCAACTCTGATGACTGTTCTAGGGTCAGGAGAGCGGTCACTTGACCATCGATCTGTAAAATTTCATCGTTTGCCTGGAGTCCTGCGGCCTCTGCAGGGGAATCGGGTAAAACGTCAACAACCGTCAACATTCCCGTGTCAGCATTAATTTCCATGCGAATCCCAATCCCAGACAATTCCCCGGTAGTCTGACTGGTGAGGGTGGCAAATTCCTCCGGGTCTAAGAAACGGGTGTAGGGATCTCCCAGGGTTCTCAGGGCGCTGCGAATTTGGCGATAGGCCATCTCGTAACTGTCATAATCCTGGTTGAGTAAGTCCTCACGCAGTTTGATCCAGGCTTCCGGCTGAAAATCCTTTGCAACGGACTCTGAGTAAACAATTTGCCACATCTCGTCAACGACGGTTTTTGGGCTGTCTTCCATGGCGGCGATCGCCGGACGGGGGATAGTCGGCACCGCCAGGAGTGCAAGGGCGGATACAATTCCCAAAGTACCCTTAACAGAAATTTTCGAGCCAAACGGTAGGGACAGAGCAATCTTTTTCATGGAGATCTCAAGGCAGAGGGGAAGACGGGGAGGAGCGGCCGGAATAAACCTCGTGGGATTGACCAAGGTCAAGCATTACCTAAATAGCCAATGGCTTTTGGGAAAGTTCCTAGGATCAAGATTTTCTCAGCATTGGCCCAGGGATCAAACGTTTGTATTAACAACCGTTGAAAATATCTTACACAGCGCGGGGATGGTTGACTTGACCGAATCTTCGGGGTTGCGATCCATTGTAATCAATTCAGTTTTGCTTTTACACGAAAAAATTGTGCTTAGGGATGATCCGTAATGTTGCGCCATCGCCTCATTCCACTGCCCCAGTTCTGTCACAAACCTTGGAGAATGCGTTGATCTGCTTCCACTAAGGCTTGGGCGCCTTCCGGCAAGGTTTCCCACTGCCAGGGGGTTTCGGGGTTGGCGATCGCCTCTTGGATCAAAATCGCTAGGGTGTGGACAAAGGCCGGGGGCCACTCCGGGCCAATAAACCCAATACCCCAGCAACTAATGGTGTCGTAATAGACCCGGAGCCAGGGTTCAGGTTTAGTGATATCGATGTTGAGTTCACAGGCAATCCGGAGTACATCGGCAAGGTCAAAATGTTGGTAAGCCCTTTCGAGGGTTTTGCGGTGTTCCATGGGCAATAGGGTCCGTAATAAATCTATGCAATGGTGGGAAAAATGGTGCCTTAACCGTCAAGATAAGCGAGATTTTCCGTGTGGTGGGTAAACAACTGTAAAAATCAGGAAATTTATATTATTTTTGCCCATAAATCGTTGTATCCCTAATTTTTTTCGCTACCATTGGACTTGAGCTTAAGCACTCAATGCAACCCTCTGTAACTTTACTGGCTGCTGCTAGTTTAAAGATCAAGCGACCTATGGAAATACAACTCATCAATATTGGTTTCGGTAATATTGTCTCTGCCAATCGGGTGATTGCGATTGTGAGTCCTGAGTCTGCCCCGATCAAGCGAATTATCAGTGATGCACGCGATCGCGGCCAATTGATTGATGCGACCTACGGCAGAAGAACCCGGGCAGTCATTATTACGGATTCCAGCCATGTGGTACTATCGGCGATCCAACCGGAAACCGTAGCCCATCGCTTTGTCGTTCAAAAAGATGGCAGTATGCCGATGCCAAAGGTTTAAGGCCGGTTGATCTTTTTTGATCTGTAGCCTGAATTTATGACCCATCCAGGAAAGTTAATTGTCTTAACGGGCCCCAGTGGGGTTGGCAAAGGAACTTTAGTACGTTCTCTGCTGTCCCGCCACGAAAACGTGTTTTTATCGATTTCGGCGACAACGCGACCACCCCGGATCGGAGAAGTGGAAGGACAGGATTATTTCTTTAAAACCCGGGCGCAGTTTGAGGCAATGATCGCCGCAGGAGAGCTGTTAGAGTGGGCTGAATATGCGGGCAATTACTATGGTACGCCCTTGCCTCCGGTGACAGAAAAGATTCGACAGGGAAATTTTGTGCTTCTGGAAATTGAAGTGATTGGGGCGAACCTGGTGAAAAAAATCTATCCAGAAGCCCTGCGTATTTTTATTCTACCTCCCTCCTTTGAAGAGTTAGAACACCGTCTCCGGGGAAGGGGCAATGATCCAGAGGTGGCGATCGCCAAACGATTAGAGCGAGCGAAGGAAGAGCTGGCCATGAGCGACGAATTTGATCACCGCATTGTCAATGACGATCTAGAAGTTGCCCTCACAGAACTAGAACAAGTAATTTTCCCCTAGGGAAAATTTGGGGAACTCTGGCCGGAGGCGATCGCCCCGTTGGGATTTACTGGAATAATAAACAGTCGTCCACCCTTGCAAGTCCAAGTTCGTCCCCTATGTCCCAGACCATCGTTGTAAAAATCGGCACCTCTAGCCTGACGGATCCGGATACGGGGATGTTAGCCCTGGCCACCATTGGTACCCTCGTGGAAACCCTCACTCGCCTCAAGCAACTGGGCCACCGGGTGATTCTCGTTTCTTCCGGGGCTGTGGGGGTCGGCTGTGGGGTGCTGAAACGTTCTGAACGACCGAAAAAAATTGCTGAAAAGCAGGCGATCGCCGCCGTGGGTCAGGGTCGTTTAATTCGTCTCTACGATGATCTTTTTACCAGTCTGCAACAGGCGATCGCCCAGGTGTTATTAACCCGGCGAGATTTGGTTGACCGCACCTCCTATTTAACTGTCCAGGAAGCCCTCAGCGCGATGCTGGATTTGAACGTTATTCCCATCGTCAATGAAAACGATACCGTCGCCGTGGATGAACTCAAGTTTGGCGATAATGACACCCTCTCTGCCCTCGTGGCCAGTTTAGTCAATGCCGATTGGCTGATTCTGTTAACCGATGTGGATCGTCTTTATTCTGCGGATCCCAGGCAAAATCCCGACGCCGAGCCGATTCCCCTAGTTAGCTCCAGCGAACTCTTTAACCTCCGGGTGGATGCTGGTTCCAGTGGTTCCCAATGGGGAACTGGGGGGATGCAAACGAAACTCACCGCCGCCCGCATTGCCACCAGTGCCGGGGTGCGAACTGTGATCACCCAGGGAAAAACGCCCCAAAACCTCCTGAAAATTATTACTGGCGAAGACATTGGCACTCACTTTGAAGCCCAACCCCAAACGGATAATGCTCGCAAGCGTTGGATTGCCTATGGCCTCGTGCCCCAAGGTGTTTTGACCCTTGATGATGGGGCTACCCAAGCCCTCCTGAAAAATGGCAAATCTCTCCTCGCCGCTGGCATTACTCAGGTAGAAGGAACTTTTAGTATCAACGATCCCGTAGAACTACGCACAAAAACGGGGCAGGCGATCGCCAGGGGGTTAGTGAATTATAGCTGCCAGGACATCGAAAAAATCCAAGGCCAACATTCCGCCCAAATTCCTCAAATCCTCGGCTATGGCGGAGCTGATACCGTCATCCACCGGGATAATCTGGCCCTCCTCGTCGCCCCCGAAGCGATATGAGACAATACTTATTAAATCCTCTGCCTTTGAAACGCTGCAGAACTGCGCTGACTTCCCCTGCTTTTCCATGAACCTAAAAACCCAGCTCCTCGAAACCATTGCCGGAAAGAATCGTGGCCTCATTGCCACAGAAGTGGATCGGGCGAATATTTTGGCCCTTGTGGATCGCCTCGAAGATCAAAACCCCACCCCTAAACCCCTCGACGCAACGACTCTCCTAGCAGGGGATTGGCGACTAATTTACACCACAAGTAAGGGCATCTTAGGAATTAACCGCTTTCCCTTAGTACAACTCGGTCAGGTTTATCAGTGTATCCGTCCCCTCCAGCAAAAAATCTATAATATTGCCGAAATTAAAGGAATTCCTTTCCTTGAAGGGCTCATTCTTGTAGAAGCTTCTTTTACCGCTGTCTCTGACCAACGGGTGAATGTTTTCTTTAATCGATATGTCGTGGGTTCCCAGCGCCTGATGGGCTATCGTTTCCCCAAGGGACTCATCGAAGATCTGTTAAGCGGGAAAAAATTCTTGCCCGTCGATGTGGGGATTAACAGCCAAAAAAATAGCGGTTGGCTAGATGTGACCTACCTCGATGAAGACCTCCGCATTGGCCGGGGCAATGAAGGGAGTGTATTTGTCCTTAGCCGTGAAAAATATTAAATCCTTACCTGCAAAACGAAAAGACCCGGAGTCCACGCCTACCACAAGCATCCCGTATTGCTGCTACCTTCCGGTCCTGACAAGGTTTGGGCGTCGCGATCGCATAGATCCGAGTCGTATAGCAATATAACACAGAAGCTGTTCCCTTGGGAATTAGTACCTAGGGCGAGCAGTGGAAACTCAGACTGCATCTTTTCTGGGGCAAAATCTTGACAATAGTTTTTTTAATAGTTACTATTGTTTACGGTTTTTGGCTCGGTAGCTCAGCTGGTTAGAGCAGGGGACTCATAAGCCCAAGGTCGGCAGTTCAAATCTGCCTCGAGCCATTATAGGAGCAACTAAATTTTATCGTTGATCAACTCATTATAACTCAATTGATATTGATAGAGATGTTGATTTAATGACTGGTTTTTCGACATTAAGAATTTTACTATTTTAGATCTTTAGAAAAAATGTCTTTATCTAACTCTCAAATTGTGACAGATAGTGAACGTTTAAATCAAGGAATTGAATCTAAATTCAATAGTAATATTTATTTTACTGGTAGTATTGAATTTCCTTGTCTTCCTTCGATGTTAGATGTGTATTTAGACAAAATTGAAACCATTGTTAAAACGTTAGGAAAAGACGAAAATCTAGCACAATTAGATTTTTTACGTTTTATGTTAATTGATCATCTTTATGAAGGTTTTGCTAAAGCGCCTGATACTTGTTTAAAAATTACTTTAACCATGACAGGAAAAGATGGTTTTCAATTTAAAATTGATACTTATAGTCAATCTTTGGATCAACGATATCAAGAATGGATTGATAAGAGAGAACCGCCTTTATTTGGGGAATATCCTGATGCAAAAGTGATGGATGTGGCTCAAAATTTGGGTCTTACTTCTGATAATATTATTTTAGATATTGGGGCGGGAACAGGACGTAATACTATTGCTTTAGCACAAAAAAGTTATCAAGTTGATGCAGTGGAATTAACCTCAGTTTTTGCTCAACAATTAATAAAATCTGTTCAGTCTGAAAATTTATCGGTTAAGGTGATTCAATCTAATATTATAGATGGGGATTTTGCTTTAACTAAAAATTATTATAATCTAGCGATCGCCTCGGAAGTAATATCAACTCATATTCGTAATATTGATGATTTACGCCAAATTTTGGGGGTTATTTGTGATGTATTAAAAGATCAAGGTTTATTTTTATTTGATCTGTTTATGCCCATTAACAAGGACTATGTGCCAGATCAAAAAGTGAGAGAAATAGGACAATTAAACTGGTGTTATATTTTAACAGAATCAGAATTAAATGAAGTGCTAACAGAGTTTCCTTTAGAGATTATTTCTAATGAATCAGCGATTGAATATGAACAGAAAAATCAGCCTGATGGGGCATTTCCTCGTAATTCATGGTTTACTTCATGGTCAGAAGGAAGGAATATTTTTGCATTATTAGAAGATGAAAAACCCCCGAT
>JAYKIK010000140.1:0-7760 GCA_035284725.1 Synechococcus sp. | reverse complement strand
TGGTCTGGGTATCGCTCCCAGTCTCCTCCTGGCATCCGAACTTTGTGGAGGGGGCTATACCAGTTTGAATCTATCTTCCACGGATGGAAGCTCGCTCAATCCACACTTGTGTGTACACAGTAGCCATTGAGGGGAATCGACAAGGGCGGGATGTCCGTGTTGTTGCTGAGTTTACCGAAGCATCCGTTCGGCTGACGCTCACGGAAGCCCGACGCTGAATTAAAATTACAGCGTTCGACGACTCGACTGAGCCCTTCGGGTCGAGCCTCAGGGTCGAGACCTCGCCGAACTCTCGCCGAAGTCGCGGGACTTACTGCCTCCCGAGCCCACTAAAAGTTAAGTCTAGCTTTGAAACGATTGGCGAGATTGAGATTTGCCTGTTTTGTCGTTTTCCACCACAGTTTTCAATCCTTGAAAAGGTCTATTCAATGTTGGATGTAGAAATATTAGCGAAGCCGACGCCTGAGGTCTTTAATTGGCTGAGTGGCGGCCAGTGGAGCAACCGGTTTTTGCGGACGTTCCGCCTCTGGTTTCTCGTCAGCCGTTTTTGTCTACCGGAATTTGATTGGTTAGGCAGTCTACCCCGGTCTTTTTCTTACCCACAACTGCGCGATCGCCTGTTTGCGCCGACCCATAATCCCCAAGAAAATGCGACGGTGGATATTTTGAGTGGGGCCTGTGCCAACTCAGACTGTATTTGCCAACAGACCCTCCAGGAGTTAATCGGCCCGTTTTTGACCCCAACCCAAGGGCAATGGCTCGAAAAAGTCCAGGGCTTGACGGGGTTTACGGCGACACAATTGGTGAATTTCCTCGACAGTCAACCGTTCCTGACGGTGCATCGCTCTTTACGGAACGACCTCCAGTTATTGGTTGATCTCGGCTGGCTAGAGAAGGGAACTGGGGGAAACTTTCGGGGAAAATCTACCTCAGCCCTCCCTGTTCCCCCAGATAATTTGGCCTTGGGACTGGCAGAGGTGCCCCTTGAAGCCGCCCAACAACGGGATTTACTCCATGTCCTCCAGGCGATCGCCTTTGTGCAACCCAATTTAGAGGTCATCGTGGAGCATCTCTGGCAACAGGTTCATCAAACCCAACGACCATTCAGCCAGCAAAAACGCTTGTTTATTCATCTGGACTACATCCTGTCCGATGATTTACAGGAACAGGTAGACGAATATCAACTCACCCTTGAGGAACTTTGGGCCACCCCAGAGGGCGGCGTGATCCAGTTTGACAATTGGCTCGCCCAGGAAGAACGCAAGGTGCAAGTTACTGTTTATCCCGTATGTTTGCACTATGCACGGCGGGCTAAATACCTCAGTGCCTATGGTTTAGGGCCTTCGGGGCGCCTGGAATGGCACAACTATCGCCTAGATCGCATTGCGTCCCCCCACTTAAAGGTCTTACCCTGGGGATCAGCGGCGGTACCCTCGGCCCTCAGACATTTGCGTAACACTGGCCAGTTGCCGACTTCAGCGGAGATTGAAAAGGCCCTCCAGGAGGCCTGGGGCTTTAATTTCTACCTGCCGAAAGTTTTTTTAATTTTGCGTTTTCCTGCCACCTTTGCCCACTGGTATGTAGAACGATCGGTGCGCCATGAAACCTTTAGGCGTCTAGATTACGAAGCTATTCCCCGCTATCTCCAGGAAACGATTACTAATCCCCAGGAACGGGAAAAAATTCTTAGGGTATTGGCCCAGCGATCGCCCGAGGATTTGTATTATGGCGTCTGGGTACGTTGGCAAGACATTAACGTGTTGATGCGCCTGCGGGACTGGCGACCCAATGGTGAAGTCATTGCGCCCCTGATTGTCCGCCAGAAGATGCGTCAGGAAGTTTTAGCAGAATGGCAATTCTATCAATTGAATGCCTAGGGACAGGCAACAAAAAAGTCATAAAAATCATAAAAGTCAGCATAAAAAGCCCGATTTTTCACTATTTTTTCGCTGTAAAGTTTCAGTAAGATAGATGTTAATTTTTGACACTACGGGGCAATGGGTAAAGCAATTCTCGAAGGTCGTTATCGGATTTTACAAAAGCTAGGACAGGGGGGATTTGGGGATACATTTCTCGCGGAAGATTTGCACATGCCTTCTAAGCGGCGGTGTGTGATTAAACGTCTCAAGCCCATTACCAATGATCCCGTTGCTTATCAAGTGGTCCAGGATCGCTTTGAGCGCGAAGCTGTACTCCTGGAAAAATTGGGGGATGGCCATCAGCAGATCCCTTGCCTCTATGCGTATTTAGATGAGGCCAAAAAATTCTATCTGATTCAGGAGTGGGTTGAAGGGGTTACCCTCCAGGATGAGGTGAAATACAAAGGCCCCCTTACCAGTGCCGATGTCAAAGAATTACTGCTGGGGATTTTGCCAGTTTTAGAGTTTATCCACGGTCAAGGCATCGTCCATCGGGACATCAAACCCGAAAATATTATTCGTCGTAAAGGCGATCGCCAACCGGTTTTAATTGACTTTGGGGCGGTCAAAGAAACGATGAACACCACAAAAGCGAGTGCCGGTCAGAATAGCCAGTCGATCGTGATCGGCACCCCGGGTTTTATGGCCCCAGAACAGGGAATCGGTCGGCCTGTTTTTTCCAGCGACCTCTTTAGCCTAGGGTTGACCGCCATTTACCTCCTCACCGGCAAATCCCCCCAGGAGTTTCCCAGCGACCCAACAACGGGCAAAATTCTGTGGCGTCTCTGGTTTCCGGGCAACAACGCTGCCGATGAACATCTCGCCGCTGTCCTCGAACAGGCCATCCAACCCCAGATCAAAGACCGCTTCCATGATGCCCAGGCAATGATCACCGCTCTCCAAGCAGAGATTCCCGCCGTGACCCCATCGCCCATGGTTGTCCCACCCAGCCCCCAACCCCAAACAGTCTCTAATCCCACAGTGGCCGTCGCCGGGATGGGTAGTAGCCAGTACCCCAGTGCAATACAACCGGTTCACACAGGAATGGCCGATTGGCAGAAAGCCCTTTTAACGGGGAGCGTCATCGGTGCATTTTTGTTGGGGGGCATCGTCCTCAGTACACAACTCCTGAATCGACCGGGCAACGAAAGCCTAGTTTCAGGGGACAATAACCCAGGAAATGCCAACACCGAAGCATCCGCTCCTCCGGAAGAAACTCTCCCTACCCTGGCCTACCGGGATAGTTGTGGTGATCCCCTCGGCAATGCAAGCACCTGGTATCGGGTCGTTGGTGAGGCCACTGCTTTAACCTCTGTCAAGAACAACTACTGCGGGGATGCTTTCCTGCGGAGTGATAATACAGTACAGGTGGCCAGTTTCACCTCACGAAACAATGCCCAAGGCTTTATTGAGCAGTTAACCCAGGCAACGGGACAAAGTTTTCGCATTGAAACAGCCCAGAAAACAACCTCCCAAGGGCCAGCCCTCTCCCAAAATGATGCGGCGGGTTTGGTTGCCGACTGGCTCACCTGTAAGGTGGATTTATTTGACTATCCCTATGATCGCAGTTGTGGCACGCAGATTTTGACGGGAAAAGCGTTTAACGACAATATTCGCCGCAGTGACGGCCAACAGAGTTCGGTGGAATGGCTCGAAAACAATGGGGCCTATTACGCATTTTCTGACCAGGCAGTGGAAGGGGTGAGAAATCTGCAGATTGTGGACGGCCAACAGGCGATCGCCGATGTGGTGGTGACGGAACGACGAACTTTATATGATTACGACGGTAATATCGACCGGAATGCCAGCGGCTATGACCAGCGCCTGGTGCGTTATAACCTGCGGCGGGTGGATGGTACCTGGAAAATCGCCGATTACAACACCCTGGAAGTGCTTTGGCAACGTTAATCTGCACGTCCTGTTTCGGCTCACTGTCAACCTTCAGTTTCCTGTTACATTCCTTTATTGAGGTTAGTCCTCTTGAGTCAGCTTTCCCCAAAATCCCCCCGACCACGACGCCGTCCCCGGACGAGAACCCAGATTTCCATGGGCCCCCGGCAGTTTGTCGCCATTGTGAGTGGAATGGCGATCGCCATTGTGGTGGGCGGTGTGTGGCTCATCCGAGCATCCTTTACGCCAGACCAGCGTTTAATCTCGACCCCAACAGGGGACAGTCCTGAGGCTCCCGCCATCGATCAGGGAACTAACCCCAGCCCCACCGTCGATCCAAATTCACCGCTGTCCCCAAGCTCCTCCCCAGCAATAGAAAACTGGACAACCCTTTACCGTGACACGCCAAATCCCCTGGCAACCTATGGGGAGAGCCCTCAGTTAGACAATATCGTCGGGGAGATGCAAGCCTTGGCCGTCGCGAAAAATCTGCCCCCGGAAGCAATGTCAATCGTTTTGGTGGATCTTAACCGCAAGGCGATCGCCAGTTATCAACCCAATGAATTTCACTATCCAGCTAGTGTGTCTAAACTTTTTTGGCTCGTTGCCTTCTACGCTCAAGTCACCCAGGGCCGCCTCAACGCAGCCGAGTACGGAGAAGATATCGCTCTGATGGTGACGCAATCCGATAACAATGCCACCAGTCGCATTATTGACGCTCTCACCGATACCACCACAAGCCCAACACCGGAAAATACAACGCCCAATAATTACCAAGCTTGGTTAGCCAAAAGAAAACAACTCAATGCTTTTTTTGAGGCCGCTGACTACGGGGAGTTGGATCTGACCCAAAAAACTTACCCGATTACCGACATCGAGATTATGGAGCCGGTGGGCTTTGATCTACGGATGCGGCAAAACCCCCAGGATACCAGCCAACCCATCCGCAATCGTCTTACTGCTTACCAAGGGGCCCGGTTAATGACAGAAATCGCCCTCGATCTAGCGGTTTCTCCGGAAGCCAGTCAACAGATGCGTCAACTGTTAGCCCGGGATTTACGCCAAGATTGGCAGAGTCCCCAGAACTATTTCAACCCCGTACAGCACTTTTTTGGTGAAGGTCTGCCGCAGGATACCCAACTCTATTCCAAGGCCGGTTGGACGAGTCAGGGACGCCATGAGGTTGCCTATGTCACCAGTGCCGACGGTCAACGGCGGTATGTCTTAAGTGTATTCGCTGATGATCCGGCCTATGCTGACAATGAGACTTTTTTCCCGGCGATCGCCAAACTCGTCCAGGAAAAGCTTGTGTCTTCCCCTGTTACCCCCTAGGCGATTGCCCAAAGTGCAGGGGGATGTTCTAAAGCCTTTTAGAGCTTTTTTTTAGAACCATTGGGGCCACCTACCGGAAAACGAAAACGGGAATTTGGCTGCTGCGGAGTACCTGGAGCGTGGTGCTACCAATCAAAAGCTGGCGAATGCGACGATAGCCATGGGCCCCCATCATCAATAAATGAATGTTTTGGGTTTGGATATATTCGGCGATCGCCTTTTCTGGATCCCCTTGGCCGAGGTGGTAGGTAACGGAGACGGGAACGGCTTCTAATTGACGTTTGGCATTTTCAAGACGAGGATCCGCCGCAGTTTGGTCGCGCTCCTGGGCCACAGTCAGCAGGTGAAACGCGAGGCCATGGAAACCATCGGCAGTGCTCAAAAATTCCAACAAGCGTCGGCAACTAGGGCTATCGTCATAAGCAATCAATACCCGTTCAATGGGCTGAAATGCTTTGGGCGTTACCACACAAGGGACTCGCACTGAGCGTATTAACCGTTCCGTATTGGCGCCGAGGTGGGGGGCCGCAAAATTAGCCGTTTCCCCCCGTTTCCCCAGGACAATCAGATCAGTTTGGGCGGCGAGGGCTTGGACACAATCCAACAGAAAACCCGTTTCATGGAGTGCTTTGAGCTGGTCAATGCCCTGTTCCTTAAGGATTTGTTGGGCCTCCTGAAGAATAATTTTTGCCCGCTGGTGGTCGAGTTTAGCCTTTTGGTGTTCCAGGTCGATGAGTTCCTGGAGTAGGGTTTCAGCGGTACCAAGACCAATGCGTCCGGTAAAATTGCGGGCTTCGGCGGCGGCACGACCCCGGGCATCACTGACATGGAGAATATCAATTGCGGCCTTGAGGCGATCGCCAAACCAAGCAGCATAGAGATAACTCACCTTGGCAAAATCAGAACCATCGGTACAGAGTAAAATTTTTTCCATCGTTAGGCGACTCCTGGGGTTTCTTGGGGCTGAAGATCCGGTTGTTTAACGAGATATTTTTTGCTGTAGACCGCGAGACGATCCACCAGGGCAGCACTTTCCGCATTCAGGCCCATGAGCGTCACATCAGAACCATTGCGGTGGAACTTCGCCACTACCCGATCCAGCATTTCCACGGAACCTTGATCCCAGAGGTGGGCCGCCGAAAGGTCGATGGTCACCTGGTCTGCCACTTCCTCAAAACTAAAGGCCTCGAAAAATTCTTCCTTAGAGACAAAGAAAATTTGGCCCCGCACCCGATATATATGTTGAGAACCATCCGCACTGACAGTTTTATCAACCAAAACCACCTGGGCAATTTTATTGGAGAAAAAGACGGTACTCATCACAATACCCGTAGCCACACCGAGGGCAAAATTCCGCGTTGAGATAATCACCCCCATCGTCGTCAGCATCACAATCGCTTCACTGCGAGGAAGACGGGTGAGGTTCCGAATCGAAGACCAACGGAATGTCCCAATGGAAACCATGATCATGATCGCCACGAGGGCCGCCATGGGCATCTGTTGTACCCAGTTTTGCAGACCCAGAATCGCAATCAACAGAAAAATTCCCGCCGCAAGGGTAGATAAACGGCCCCGACCACCGGATTGCACATTGATCACCGATTGCCCAATCATGCCACAACCGGCCATTCCCCCAAAAAAGGCGGTCACAATATTGGCGATGCCTTGACCCTTGGCCTCTTGGTTTTTGTCGCTGGGGGTGTCGGTCAGTTCGTCCACCAGGGAAGCAGTGAGAAAGGAAGCCAACAGACCCACAATCGCCAGGGTAATCGAGTAGGGGAAAATAATTTGTAGGGTTTCCCAGTTTAGGGGCACCTGGGGCAGACCAAAAACAGGCAAGGCAGTGGGTAGTTCTCCCATGTCCCCTACGGTCGGCACATCTAGTTTTAAGGCGATCGCCCCAGTGGTCATCACCGCCAAAGTCACCAAAGGGGAAGGAACAACAGTGGTAAAGCGCGGCAACCCATAGATAATCACCAGGGATAAAGCCGTCAGAATGTAGACCACAGGCGGTTTCCCGATTAACTGGGGTAACTGGGCCAAAAAGATCAGCACCGCCAAGGCATTGATATAGCCCAAGACCACCGCCCGGGGCACATATTTCATCTGGCGACCCAATTTAAAAATGCCAAAAATAACCTGAATAATCCCAGTCAGTAAGGTTGCCGCGAACAGATATTGCAGACCATGATCCTTCACGAGATCAATCATCAACAGGGCCATTGCTCCCGTCGCCGCGGAAATCGAAGCCGGCCGACCACCCAAAAAAGCAGTCATCACCGCAATGATAAAAGAGGCATACAAGCCCACCTTTGGGTCTACCCCCGCAATGATCGAAAAGGCGATCGCCTCCGGAATGAGTGCCAGACCCACAACGGCCCCCGCCAAAATATCCGCACGCACATTAGCAAACCATTCCCGTTTGAGAAGATTTAAATCGAACTTCAAAATTCCTCCATACATCATTTTTTGTAGTGGGCAAAGTCCCCAAAGGACACCTGAGAAGTATCACACACTTTGAGTCAGCGCTTTAAATTCTCAACCCCAGTGACGTGGCCTTAACAAAACTCAGCCTTCAATGAACTTATGCCACTCAATATCAGCAATACATCGATAACC
>JAYKIK010000139.1:0-7270 GCA_035284725.1 Synechococcus sp. | reverse complement strand
ACTAAGGAACATGCCCGTCAGGTCTTCCGTATTCTGTGGCAGGCGGATCTAGAAGCCGATGTTCTTCAATGCCCCATTCCCCATGGCAAAGACAGCGCCCTCGAACATAACTGCTCTGGGAAACACGCTGGCATGTTGTTGACCTGTAAGCACTGCAACTGGGGTCTCGGAAGCTATATGGAAAAATCCCACCCTGTGCAAGAACTGATCCTCAGTAAGATTGCCGAATTGCTCCAGATGCCCCCCCAGGAATTTATCGCGGCCCGGGATGATTGTGGTGTGCCGACCTATCTGATGCAACTGAGCCAAATGGCCACCCTCTATGCCCACCTTGCCTCGGGCGATCGCCTAGATGTGGAACGGGTGGTGCGGGCGATGACCTACCATCCCACCATGGTTTCCGGCCGGGGCGGTTTTGACACGGAACTGATGCGCCTTTCAGAAGGGGAAATCGTTAGTAAATCCGGTGCTGAGGGGATCCAGTGCATTGGTCGTGTCGGGGAAGGCCTTGGTCTAGCGATTAAAGTAAAAGACGGTGCAAAACGAGCAAAATATGCGGTGGCTCTTTATCTCCTCACCCGTTTGGGTTGGATTACCCCAGCCGTTTCTGACACCCTCGCTGAACAGTTTTTATCCCTCAGTCCCTACAAACGTTTGGATGTGGTCGGGGAATTATCCCTGGTTTAGGCCACTCCCCAGAAACCCGATACAATAGCAAACAGTCTTTGGGGAGGGCACCATGTGGGAATCCGTCAGTCTGCAACTCTATCACCTCCAGCAATTCAGCGATGCTTTGGTGAATGAGCAGCTCCGCCATTGGAGTCTTTTGAGTATTTTCCTCGTTTTTGGGGCCGGGCTGTTGACCAGTCTTACCCCCTGCACTTTATCCATGCTCCCGATCACCATCGGCTACATCGGCGGCCCCCAGGATAACGACCGATTACAGACTTTTTTCCAGTCCCTCTGGTTTTGTCTGGGTCTGGCAACCACCCTGGCAGGTCTGGGCATCGTCGCGGCGGGTTTTGGGCAAATCTATGGGCAAATTGGTATCGGTCTGCCCATTGTTGTTAGTGCGATCGCCATTGTGATGGGTTTGAATTTGCTAGAAATCGTCCCCCTACGTTTTCCGTCCCTGGGGGCAACGGATTGGATTAAACAGGATTTTCCTAAGGCGCTCCGGGCTTATCTTGTGGGCTTGACCTTTGGTCTGGTGGCTTCTCCCTGTAGCACCCCTGTACTCGCCACCCTCCTGGCCTGGGTCAGTACGACGCAAAATTTAGCCTTAGGCGCAGGACTGTTGCTGGCTTATACCCTCGGCTATGTGATGCCGATCCTGATTGCTGGTTTGTTTACGGCCTCCCTAAAGCGGTTATTGTCCTTGCGGCAGTGGTCCGGCTGGATTAACCCTGTGAGTGGGGCGTTGTTATTGGGGTTTGGCCTATTTTCGCTGTTGATTCGGCTGCCTATTGGTTTGACCTAATCGCCTGAGATCATTCTACGGTTTTTAAACGGGCGTTTTTGAGATTTTTTGATTTTTTTGCTATCTGAATTTTTTATTCCCTAAACCATGACAGTTTCTGACTCTTCTTCCAGTTCTTCCTGGCAAAATTTTCCCCGTAAAGTTTGGCGCACGGGCCTTAAATGGATTGCGGATCTCCGGGTGGCGATCGCCCTATTACTCCTCATCGCGGTGTTTAGTATTTTGGGGACGGTGATTGAACAGGGCAGTAGCCTCCAGTTTTACCAAGAGAATTACCCCGAAGATCCGGCGTTGCTAGGTTTTTTGTCCTGGAAAGTATTGCTGGGGGTGGGGCTAGATCATGTTTATACAACCTGGTGGTATTTGGTTTTGTTGTTGGCCTTTGGGGTGAGCCTGATCGCCTGTACCTTCCGCCGCCAACTGCCCGCCCTCAAAACTGCGCAAAACTGGACTTACTACAGCCAAGCGCGACAGTTTAATAAACTTGCTCTCAGTACGGAACTGAATCAAGGTTCCCTCCAGAGCCTTAAGCCGCAACTGGAGAAAAAACGCTACAAAATTTTCCAGGAAGGGGACAAGCTCTATGCCCGCAAAGGCATTGTCGGACGCATTGGGCCAATTATTGTCCACGTTGGCATGATCGTTACCCTGATCGGTTCGATCTGGGGTGCCTTTGGGGGATTTATGGCTCAGGAACTGATCCCCAGTGGCGTTACTTTTAAGGTCAATAATGTTTTTAAGGCCGGGATTTTTTCTGAAAGCGATCGCCCCTGGTCAGTGAATGTCAATCGTTTTTGGATTGATTACACTCCCACCGGGGACATCGACCAGTTTTACTCAGATTTGTCGGTGGTGGACGAAGCGGGGAATGAACTCGACCGTCAAACTATCTCTGTAAATCATCCCCTCCGCTACGATGGGATCACCTTCTATCAAACCAGTTGGGCGATCGCCGGAGTCCAGGTACAGCTTAACAATAGTCCTGTTTTCCAGTTACCCGCAGCCCAGATTCCCACGGAAAACGGCGCCAAACTCTGGGGCAGTTGGGTGCCGGTTAAACCAGATCTCAGTGCTGGTGTCTCCATCCTGATGCAGGATCTCCAGGGCAGTGCCATTGTCTACGACGAAAAAGGTGAACTCGTGGGAGCCGTGCGGGTAGGCGATCGCCTGGATGTAGATGGCATTAGCCTTAAATTAGTGGATCTCGTCGGTAGCACCGGCTTACAGATTAAGGCGGATCCTGGGGTGCCCGTAGTCTATTTGGGTTTCCTGCTGGTGATGGTCGGCGTCGTCATGAGCTACGTTTCCTATTCCCAGGTGTGGGCCCTAGAAATTGGCGATCGCTTTTATGTCGGTGGCAAAACCAACCGGGCTCAGGTGGCCTTTGAACGGGAATTGTTAGAAATTATCGAGGCCCTCGAACAATCTTCCCCCATAACTTCCGAAAAAGTTAGTACGACCTAAAAGCAACCATGGATTTTTGATCAAACAAAACCCCCTGACCGAATTGGTGGGGGGGAAACTTTTATGAAAGATACTTTTCAGAAATTCAACTGAGCGCGAAAATCGACCTAGGCCACACTAAAGAAAATCACGAAACCCAGCACCGCCCCAAAAACGATCAGCGCATAGAACTGAACGCGACCATTTTCGATGTATTTGAGGCCTTCACCACTCAGGAGAGTAGCGATCCCCGTGAGGTTCACCGCACCATCAACAACGCGATAGTCCACCTCAAGGATTTGCCGTGCTATGCGTCGGGTTCCCATCACAAAGACATTGTTGTAAATGTCGTCAAAGTACCATTTGTTCAAAGACAGACGATACAACGCCGGGAATTTTTCTGCCAGGCTAGCGGGATCAATTTTTTTCTGGAGATACATCAGTGAGGCAATGGTAATCCCAATTAGGGCGATCCCCACGGAGTTGCCCCCCATAATTAAAAATTCCGTCAGCTCAAAGCCATGTTCAGCCGCCTCAGCCGCTTCATTCGGAGAGAACACAAACGCCTCAAAACGATTACCCCAGGGCACACCCAACAAACCAATCAACACTGAAGGAATCGCGAGGGCCATCAAAGGAAACGTCATCGTCAAAGGAGACTCATGGGGTTTAGAACCGTGGTGTCCTTCTTCTGGTACCTGTCCAGCCGCTGCTAAAAGTTTCTTTTGGAGCTGCTCATCAGTCCCTCGGAAGTCTCCTTCGAAGGTGAGGAAATACATCCGAAACATATAGAAAGCGGTCATGCCAGCGGTGGCCCAACCAATAAACCAAAGCATGGGATTGGCCTCAAACGCTAAGCCTAGGATTTCATCCTTAGACCAAAAACCAGCAAAGGGAGGTATCCCACAGATGGCTAGAGTCCCGATTAAAAAGGTTGTCGCGGTTATGGGCATATACTTGCGTAATCCTCCCATCAAACGCATATCCTGGGCGAGCACGGCATTGTGGCCGACCACTTCTTCCATACCGTGGATCACAGACCCAGAACCAAGGAATAACATCGCCTTAAAGTATGCATGGGTCACCAGGTGAAATAACCCAGCGGTATAGCCACCGATCCCCATGGCCATCACCATATAGCCCAACTGGGACATGGTGGAATAGGCGAGACCCTTTTTGATGTCATTTTGAGTAAGCGCAATGGTTGCCCCCAGAAAAGCAGTTGTTGCCCCTGTCCAGGCAATCACATTCATTGCAGCGGGAATCGGCTCAAACACAGGGTACATCCGCGCTATCAGGAAGACCCCAGCCGCTACCATTGTTGCCGCATGGATTAGGGCAGAAATGGGGGTCGGCCCTTCCATCGCATCTGGAAGCCATACATGGAGAGGGAATTGGGCGGATTTTGCCACGGGTCCCAGGAAGACTAGAACAGCAAAGACAATGGCTAGGAGAGAACTGACTTGACCGGTAGAGACAAGATCGACAAGGCGATCGCCCATCAGATCAAACTCAAAACTACCCGTTGCCCAGTACAGACCCAGCATCCCTAACAGGAGCCCGAAATCCCCAACCCGGTTCGTTACAAAAGCCTTCTGGCAGGCCTCTGCCGCTGCCTTGCGGTCATACCAAAAACCAATGAGAAGGTAAGAACACATCCCCACCAGTTCCCAAAAAATATAGACCTGCACTAAGTTAGGGCTGAAGACGAGACCCAGCATCGACGAACTAAAAATACTCAGATAAGCATAAAAGCGCACATAGCCAGGGTCATGGGCCATGTAGCCATCGGTGTAGATCATCACCAAAAAGGCCACAGTGGTCACAATCACCGACATCAAAGCACTCAGGTGATCGACCGTATAGCCCATCCGGAGGTGAAAATCCCCCGCCGCTGCCCACTCCAGGGTATAGGTAAAAGTCTCATGGCCTTGGAGTTGACTCCACAGCAGCCCAAAGGACAGAGCCATGGCTGCACCAATGAGGGAAAGAACAACTACCGCATTGATCTGCCGTAATTTGTTCGTAAATTTGTTAAAAGAAATCAAGCCAATCCCGATGGCCATTGCCCCCAAAAGAGGCAGCACCGGAATCAACCATGCATATTGATAAAGCGGTTCCATTACGAATGCCTAGGATTCTTGCTTTCTAAGTTACACATCCATTGATGTCAAATTAACCAGTAAATCTGGGATACAGCACACAGTTGACCAAGGGCATTTTCTGGAATTGCTTGGGGAGCACTGCTCTGTTCGGACTGTTTTAAATGGACACCAATGGTCAGAGAGTTTCGCCCCTCATTGTGACATATCCCCCCCAATCTTCAACGGATTCCCACCGTTTGATTAGATTTTACGATTGAGGATTGACCCCAAAGAACAAAAAATCTAAAGAAAACCTAAACAGATTTGTCCATTAGGATCCCCTTACAAAACCGCGCTCAGAATGCAGTGGACATCACAAAAACACCCTGTCATTCTTCTTAGGATGCAGACTCAAAACACTTTTACTCACAATCTTAGCTTCACTAACCCAGTTGTTTTTTTTCACTGAGCCTTGCAATTCTAGTGTCATTACATTATCAGAGCCAATACGTCAGAACTGAGCTCCTTTTACATTTAGCTGAGTCAGTCCTGAGCAGCACAATGATAGTCTAAATGGAGTAAAGCCCTTATAATCTTGACTCTAAAGCGGGAAAAGCGGTTTGTGCCGACGACCCACCCCTTTAAGATCAAAAAAACTGATAAATCAAAATAATTGGGAAACTGCACATAATGTACGGTATCACTAGCACAGCAAACTCTACTGGAAATAACTCCTACGCCAATCGTCTATTTGTTTACGAAGTTGTTGGTCTGGGTGGCGATGGTCGCAACGAAAACTCCCTCCTTCGGAAAAGTGGCACCACATTTATCACCGTGCCCTACTCCAGAATGAACCAGGAAATGCAACGCATTACTAAACTGGGGGGCAGAATCGTCAGCATCCGCCCCGCAGAAGATGCAGCTTCGGTTGTGAGTGAGGTGCAGTCCTCTACCCAAGCATCCACCCAAGCACCGATGGCCTCCTCGAATAAAATCGTTCACCCTAAAACCACTGATACTTCCATCCCGGTCAACATCTACCGTCCCAAAACCCCCTTCCTCGGCAAATGTATCGAGAACTATGAACTCGTCGCCGAAGGTGGCAGCGGCACCGTGCGTCACCTTACCTTTGATATTTCCGCTGGTGATCTTCGCTATGTTGAAGGTCAGAGTATCGGCATTATCCCCCCTGGCGAAGACAAAAACGGTAAACCTCACAAGCTAAGACTCTATTCCATCGCCTCCACTCGCCATGGTGACATGGAAGACAACAAAACCGTCTCTCTTTGTGTGCGTCAGCTGGAATATCAAGATCCTGAATCCGGCGAAACAGTTTACGGTGTGTGTTCTACCTATCTCTGTAACCTTCCCGTCGGTACCGACGATGTTCAAATCACCGGGCCCGTTGGGAAAGAAATGCTCCTTCCCGATGATGAGGATGCCACCGTCATCATGCTTGCTACCGGTACTGGGATTGCCCCCTTCCGCGCTTTCCTCTGGCGGATGTTCAAAGAACAGCACGAGGATTATAAGTTCAAAGGCAAGGCATGGCTCATCTTTGGTGTTCCCTACACTGCGAACATTCTCTACAAAGAAGATTTTGAGCAGATGGCGGCTGAATATCCCGATAACTTCCGCCTCACCTACGCGATTAGCCGGGAACAAAAGACTGCGGACGGTGGCAAGGTTTATGTTCAAAGCCGCGTCAGTGAATATGCTGACGAACTCTTTGAATTAATCCAGAAGCCGAACACTCACGTTTACATGTGTGGTCTCAAGGGTATGCAACCTCCCATTGATGAAACCTTCACGGCAGAAGCAGAGAAGCGTAATTTGAACTGGGAAGAAATGCGTCGTGCCATGAAGAAAGAGCACCGTTGGCACGTAGAAGTTTACTAACACGAGTCACTCTACTGTCTCCCTCAGTTGTACTAGCACATACTCAGTAAGAAATCTCTTTGGCCCTGTAACTCATTGATAGTCTGACAGGGCTTTTTACTATCAAGCTTGACTGGAGCTCTGAGGGTCGGTTTTTTGGGCAATTGATTACTTTTTGGGAATGAGTGGAAAGTGCGCCTAAAGTAGAGCAAATATTTACGTACAATCAAAGATAATTTCTTAGAGGGTATTTATAAAGTAAAGATAAAGAGATGGGGTTCTGACTCCTGAAGTCGTTAAGGTTAGGCATAAGCATAGCGACAGGGAGAATCACACCAATGCCTCAAGCTTCCTATCCCAGTGACCTGACCGATGCGGAATGGGC
>JAYKIK010000138.1:0-17927 GCA_035284725.1 Synechococcus sp. | reverse complement strand
GGCGAGGGTCGCCAAAGGAGCTGCCGCTCATTTGTGTAGCGTGAATCAGGATTGGATTATCCATTGGAATTTCCTGCCTCTCGACTCCTCCATTTTAGTTCACCCTACTTGTGTGTACACAGTAGCTCCCTGGGGGGATGCTTGGCTGATGTGTTGGAAAGTGACAAAAAATTCTCTCCTAGAGGGGAGCTAGAGGAGCTAGAGGGGTGTTACGGCTGTCGACTGTAGGGAAAAGGTTGATCCCGTTCGATCAGGTAGGCTTGCATCCCTAAGCGTTTTGCGGCTTCATAGTCCTCCAGGCGACTGTCCCCAATGTGGAGGGCTTCCCCGGGTTCGTAACCATGTTTGGCGAGGGCAGCCTGGAAAATCTTGGGATCGGGTTTGGCGGCACCGGTGAGGGAGGAAATGGTCACACTCTGGAAATAGGGGGCCAACTGTAAAGCCTCCAGTACCTGCAACAGGCGGGAGTCAAAATTAGAAATTAAACCCAATTCAATTCCTTGGGCGTGCCATGCCTGCACCGATGCCAAGGTTTCCGGGAAGATAAACCAGGGTGCCGCCGTCCCAAAGTGTTCGTACAAATCCGTAAAGAAGGCGCGAAAATCTGGAAATTGCTCAATCACGCCGGCAGTGGTAAACGTTTCCTGGGCGATCGCCTCCCACCAGAGAAATTCCTGTTTCGGGATCAAATCAGGATCAATGCCGGGAAAGGCGGGGGCTGGTTTACTTTTAAAGGCGGCCCGAAAACCCTGTTCTAAATGATCCGGATCTGCACTGACCCCGTGGCGCTGGGCAATCTGGGCATAGGTGGCTCCGACGCCATCCTTGACCCCAAAGAGGGTACCCACCGCATCGAAAAAAATTACCTTCGGTTGTTTTGTCATGACTTATTGAGCCAATAATTTTGCGAGGGGTTGCACGAGCCAATTTAAGCCCACCTGCACTTGATGCTCCCAGGTGGGTAATCGGTAGAGGTACACCAAACGCCGGGCGACATGGGCAAGATTCCCTTCGAGTTCGATGCCCAAACCGCTGAGGGTGGCGTTATTTTCCCCGAGGGTGAGCATTTCGCCGAGGTTAAAGAATTTAAAAGGCAACAGGGGTTTCTGAGTGATCAGCGCCCGAAGATTCCAAGCACACACATCGGCCTGTTGAATCGCCACCTGGGCCGTCATCGGTAAATCAGCTTCTCCCTGGGCCACATCCCCAAGGGCAAAGATTTCCGAATGATCTTGAACCTGTAATTGGGGATTAACGACCAGTTGGCCATTATCTGCATGGGGAAGAGATAGAGCTTTAATCCAAGGGGCGATCGCCGTTCCCCCAGTCCACAGCACCAAATCCACAGGGATCGTATCAATTTCCCCCTTGTAGCGCAGGCTCAGGCTATCGGTGGTGAGGGCCGTAACTTCCGTTTCGTAGTCCACCCAAATGCTCCGTTCCTCAAGGGCTGCCTTGGCCGCCTGTTGGTTAAATTGCGGTGCATTTTTGAGAATGTCACTGCCCCGATCAACAATCCGTAACCGACCGCGATCGCCTAAACGATCAGCTAATTTACAGGCTAATTCCACACCGCTGTAGCCCCCACCCACAATGGCAATGCGGAGTTTTTCTGCCTCACTGGCTTCCAAGGCCCGTAATTTTTCTTTGAGGCGCAGGGCATCTTGGAGGGTTTTAAAGGGCAGCGAATATTCCTTCACCCCGGGGATATCGAGCACTTTTGTTGTGCCTCCAGCGGCAATCACGAGGTAGTCATAGGCAATTTGGCGATCGCCACAGATCACCTGTTTCTGTTCCAGGTCAACGGTCTGGACTTGGGTTTGGATAAACTGCACCGGGCCATGGCGCAACAATTCCGCATAGCTGGGGGCCACCTCCCAGGGCTGCATTTCCTCGGTGATCAGTTCATAAAGAAGGGGACTAAAAACAAAATGATCCTGCTGGTCGAGTAAGGTAATCTCTGGGTGGTGGTTCGCTTCCCAGGGAAATTGCAACAGGCGCAGGGCGGTGTACAGTCCGGCAAAACCGCCGCCGATAATGACGATATGGGGCTGACTCATGGGGGGAATGGAGTGATGGCGTGCAATGCTTAACTATTGTGCCTTAATTTCCGGAGGGGGGTGGGCCTGTATCTAGGCAATAAAAAACCGCCACTGGGTGAGGACGGTCTAGCTTGATAAGCAATCGGAGGGTATTGCTAACCTAGCGCGGGGATCATTGGCTGAATGTAATTTTTTTAACTTCTTTCGGTTTTTTCTTCGTTATTTTCCACCGTAGGAAGCAATTGGCTCCTTGATAAAGCGGATGTAGAGGTGACGGAAGGTGGATTTGAGAATTCGGGGGAGAGCAAAGTCGATGGGCATCAGGGCTTCAGGCAGTTTCCAATCGGCGATCGCCAACTGTTTCGGCGTTGCGAGGGGAAAGTGAATTTTTGTGAGATCGCCACATAATCGCAATTCCATGGATTTCGCCACCGTCGGCACTAATTCCGGTTCTACACCTAAAATATCCACCATGGCCCGATCTAAAGCAAAAACATCCACCGCTGCGCCTAAAACGCCCAATGGCTTCGGTTCACCACCGCTGGGGCCATTGCCTTCGTGACCAATAATGCCATCAATGATCGTGAGATCCGGGGCGATCGCCTGGGCCGTTTCAATGAGCATCGTTGCAAACTGTTCAGGATCCTTACCCGCTTCCATGTGCCACCAGGCTTTCATCTTTCCGGGCACACAGCCAAATAAATTTTTTACCCCTAGAGTTACCGTAAGCTGCACATGGGATTTCACCTTGGGTAAATTAATCACCACATCCGCCTCCATCGCTTCCTTAGAAAGGCGCAGGTTTTGGTAGTTGTCCCCCTCCGTGCGGTACCGTTTCCCGTGGAACTCCACCAGGGGAATCCCCAATTCTTCCAACAAAGGTAAATAGCCATTATTTTTCGCCACCCCCTGGGCTGACCCAAAGGCCGGACTATCGCCAATAAAGGGTTTGCCCCCCGCCTCTAAAACCATCTGAGCCACACAATAGACGATTTCCTTACGGGTCGTGCATTCTTTGGTTGGTCGTGCCCCGGTGAGCATATTCGGCTTCAGCAAAACGCGATCGCCTGGTTTCACAAATGCAGAAATCCCGCCCAAGGGTTTCAGTAACGTCTCTAGGGATTGGCGTAGTTCAGCAAGTTCGTAGGATTGGGCCGCAAGTAAGCTAACGGTAGACATGGCAAATCGAGGGGGATGATAGGCAAATAAAAAAGCACTTCCATAGGGTAGCGTAGGAAATGCCAGGGAGTTGTTTGAAATTTGGCTAGGAAAGGGCAATTACTAAAAATTTTGCCGCTTATTTTCCGAGGGTCAGCTCGTCTTTGTTCCCCAAAATCCCCTGGGGCCGCCACACCATCAATACCATCAAAATCAGACCAATCACCATAATCCGCAATGCCCCTAGGCGGGCATCATCCACCAAGTTCAACTGGGGCAGCACAAACCGCGTTAGGGAGTCATAGGCAAAGAAAATCAAAGCACCTACTAAAGTCCCTGGATTTGTCCCTGCACCGCCTAACACCACGATAGTCCAGGCATTAAAGGTCACCAGAGGATCAAAGTTAGCCGGATAAACATTGGTCAACTGCCAAGCATAAAAAGAACCCGCCCCACCGGCGATCGCCCCACCGAGCATAAAGGCCTGTAACTTGTACCAAAAGACATTTTTTCCTAAAGCCCGGGGAATTTCCTCATCCTCTCGAATGGCCTTCAGCACCCGTCCCCAGGGGGATTTCACCAGATATTCTAAACCGGCATAAACCAACGCCAAAGCAATCACCGACAGCAACATCAGACCCGCTTTGTAGTTGTAATCCTGGAGGGCAACACAGCCATTGAGAAATAAACTGCCGATCACGCCACCGCCGAGGATGCCCCAAACAATGACATCTAAACCGGATTTGCCCTGTTTTTTGAGTTTTTTCCAGTGCCACCGTAGACCACGCCACAGTTGCCACGCTGCGAATACCGCCACTACCGTCAGCCAGAAAATCAGGGACAGTTTTCCCACTTGGTTCGGGCGAAATTCCCCCAGGGGCAACGGATAACCCTGCACCCCAAAGGCCCCCCGGGTCAGCCATTCTTCGTTCAAGGCCACCAACCGAATTAACTCCGAGACCCCAATGGTGACGATCGCCAAATAATCTTCCCGTAGCCTGAGGGTTGAAAGGCCAATGAGTAAGCCAAGCAGAGCGGCCACCCCAGCACCAATCGCCAAGGCAAGGATGAGGGGCACTCCTTGGTCAGACAGAAGGACAGTGGTATAGGCACCAATGGTCATAAAGGCCACGTGACCAAAGTTAATCAGGCCCGTAAAGCCCCATTGCAGATTTAACCCTAGACAAAAAATGCCATAGGTTGCCGCCGAGATGGTGAGATAGACGAGATAGCCAACCATAATAATTTGTGATTTCTATGGGTATGGGATTTAAAAAAGCTGCTGTAAACAGGCGAAGGCAAGCCCTCAAACTGCCCCATCATATAGCATCCATTCCCCCCGGTTTGTAAACTGAGCGTGGGGTTGATCGATGGCGATCGCCCCCCAGTGATTTTGATCCGGCTCCCCGAGGAATAATGACCAGGGCCGTTGGTCGGGGGTAATCAGTTGGGGCGTTGGTTGTAGGTGAACTTCAACGGCGTCTAGTCCCCCTTGCAGGCCTAAACCCGTCCCCTTGAGGTAAGCTTCCTTCGCTGTCCAGAGTTGTAAAAAAGCCGTTGCTTGGGCTGTTTCCGGCAATTTTTGGAGAAAATCCAGCTCTGTCGCTGTAAAAAAACGCTTTGCCAACCCCATAATGTCAGTTTTTCGCTTTTTTTCTTCTAAATCCACCCCTAAGCTCGTTTGAGGGGAATCTAAGGCCACGGCACAGAGGGCCAATCTTTTCGTGTGGGCGAGGTTAAAGGCAATCTCTGGTAACAAAGGCTTCCCGTAGTCACCATAGCGAAAGGCGATCGCCCCTGGTTTTTGATTAAGATACAAGCCTAAAATTTGTCGCAACCCCGCCCGGGCTAGGGTAAACCGCCGCTGCAGTTCTGGAAACTTAAAACCCTTGGCCCGATCCTGCTCATCCTTGCTCAGGAGTGCCCATAGGTTCTGGAACGGCCCCAAAGACTCCAGGGAAATCACCCAATACTCAACTTGTGCTGCCACTGGCCAACCCTAAAGCACCAACTTACCCAGGGCTTTTTCTATTCCTTCCCGTACAGCCTGGGCAGAACGCTGTAACTGCTCCAATTCCGCATCCATTAATGGCAATTCGATTACGGCCTCGACTCCCCGACAACCTAAGCGACAGGGCACTCCTAAAAATAAATCTGCCAAACCGTATTGCCCTTGGAGATACACTGAAGCTGGCAACAGCCGGGACTGATCCTGAATCAACGCTTCGACCATGGCACATACTGACGATGCCGGCGCGTAGAAAGCACTGCCAGTTTTTAGGAGTTGGACGATCTCTGCCCCACCATTTTTTGTCCGTTCAATTAATCGTTCAATGGTTGCTTGATCTAGTAATTCCGGCAGCGGCACCCCGCCCACAGTGCAATAACGGGGTAGAGGCACCATCAAATCCCCGTGTCCACCCAGGACTAGGGCAGAAATATCCCCTGTGCTGACCCCCAGTTCCATGGCGATAAAGGTCCGCAGTCGGGAGGAATCCAAAACGCCCCCCATGCCCAGCACATGGTTTGTGGGGATGCCTGTGGCCCGCCAAGTGAGATAGGTCATCACATCAAGGGGATTGGTCACGACGATGAAAATAGCTTCGGGACTGCGTTGAATTGCTTCTTTCGCCGCGTGGACAACAATCTTGGCATTGTAATGGAGGAGATCTTCCCGGGTCATACCTGGCTTGCGGGGGAGTCCTGCCGTGATTACCACAATATCTGAACCCGCCGTATCGTCGTAATCGTTGGTGCCGAGGATCGTTTTATTGTGGCCTTCTAAACCCTGGGCTTCGTAGAGATCAAGGGCAAGGCCCTGGGGGAGTCCTTCGACGATATCTAGCAAAACCACATCCGCTAGATTTTTCTCAATAATCCGTTGGGCAAGGGTACTACCGACTTTGCCAGCACCGATCACCGCTACCTGGGGCGCCTTACAGGAAATGGAGGGGACGGCGATCGCACACATAGCATTAAGCCAAATTTAAATAGCTTCTAGTTGATCGAGGCGGAGCCAAACACTAGGAGTCGGCGTGTAGAACCGCACAAGGGCATAGTCAGTATTGAGATCGAGGATTTCTCCCTTGCTCTCAAAAAAATAAGCGGGTAAACGGGAATCACTGGCTTGTGCTTCGAGGCTGTTGGTAAATTGCTCCTTGAGGACGCGCACAAGACTTCCTTTTTTCAGTTTAGCGGCCATAATTCTTGCTACTCTCCTGGGTGATGATGGATTTATTTTAGGTGTTAAAGGGGTTGAACTTCCCCGGAAAAGTTATTGATTTTTTCAAATTCAAAGGCGCCGGCCAGGGAACCCCAAAGAATTTGGTCGGTAACAGGATCGCGACCCCGGTCAATGCTGATCAAGGCGCTGTCTGTGATTTCAAAGCTATTATCGAGGTAACTCTCTTTGTTATAGCGCACGACCCGGCAGCCTTTCCCCTCTTGGACAGTACCTTTAAAGCTAGTGCCACTCCAGGAAACAATCATGTCACAACCAGGCATGGGGTCGAGGTCAGCCATGGCAAACTGTTGCATCATCCCTGGGTTACGGGCGGCACCGATGTATTTTGTCTTTGCTTCGTCCTTGGGCTTGTAGTGAATCAACTCCATGTGATCCCCCACGGGTTTGATGTGGAACAGGCGCAAGCGGTAGGGGGCAGAGGTGTCGGAGCTATAGGCCTGTTCGAGGTAGAGACCGTAGCCATTAAAAAAAGAATTGGGCAGTGGCCGCATACAAACTTTGATATGGGCCCAGAGGGGTGGATTGGCAAGGGCTTGGGCTTCGTTGGAAAATTCCCCGGCCATCCAGCGGGCAAGGGTATGGGCATCGGTAGAGTGGGACATGGATAAAATCTTGAAAGACTTAATGTGTAAAGATTTTTTATTAAAGTTAGGGTCAGCGTTGGGGCTGATTGTCTAAGCTTAGGCAAAAGGGGACAGAGAGGCAACCGTCGTGGTTTTGTTGCGCTTGGGGGGCTTGTGGAGGTAACGAGTAGGGCGATCGCCCCTTGGGGGGGTGGGACATCCTCCCTTTCTTTGGGGCTGATTATCCTGGAAGATAAAGCTTTCTGGGAGCTTACTTAGGTTGATTTTTCGCACCATTGCAACCGTAGTAAGTTGCCCAATACCAAATATTGGTTAGAAACATCTTTACCCTGGGACAGTGCATGGTCAAAGCAATTGAACAAATCCGTCGCGATCTCAACACCATCAGTGAGCGGGTAAGCGTGGTGCAGGAAATCCTTACTGCTGTCTATAACGACTATCTCCACTGTCTGGGGGATAGTCTCAAGCGTCACCTGGTTTTGGCGAGCTACCAGCTCTGTACCCAGATTTATCCCCAGAAATTTTTGCAATTGTCCTATGGCCAACGGCAGGCCCTCCAGGAAGAGCTTCGTACCCTCAGTGCCGAACTCCAGACCCAGCTACATAGGCTCCTCAGTACCCCAACGGACACAGTAGAAGAAGAAGATGAGGGGCCAGAGGTAATGGCGGAGTTTTTTGTGGATGCTGAAGATATGGAAAATACAGAGGATCTTGACCAGGAATTATTTGAGGTCTTTGAAAGTCTCGATCAGGCGATCGCCAATGACCGAGATAATCATGAAACCCCGGAAAATCCTGAAGCAACCGACGAGCTCCCGAAAAAACCAAAGGACACCGAACGGCGGCGAGAACTCTCCCAACTGGCGGAACGCATTGCCGATAGCCTGGCCGAAATGATGCGATCGCCCCAGGCAGAAACCCCCACCGATGAAAATAGTCCGGAATATTGGCTGGAATGGTGCAAAACCACTGAAAAGCGCCTGCGCCACACCCTCAATCAAGCTTCCCAACAGGTGAACCGTTGCCTACAAAAGGCCCAGATTCTGCCGGAAAATATTCCCCCTGCCGTCCTTGATATGGCGATCCAAGCGGATAACCAGTACCATGGCGGTCAGATGCCGAGTCACCTCGTGAATGTGATTATCGAAGCGGAACTGGGGAAGAAAAAGAAACGCAAACGTCGCACCCGCATCACCGCCATCCACCTCAAGGTTTCGGAAGTGGAATTTAGTGAACCCACGGTTTCTGCCCAACGTCGACGCCTCCGGGAACAAATGGAGAAGCTCCGGGAATTGCGCAAATACTATCAAAAGGCAAAACAGGATTTGGCGATCACCGAAGCAGAGGCCGCCTGGCGCGCCAGTTGGTACGAAAACTCCTAGGCGGTAGGGGTAAATTTCCAGGTTAATTCCTGACCAGCCCAGAGGGGTACTAAGCTTGAGTCTGGGAAGGGTAATTCTGTGGGAATCTGCCAGGGGGTTTTCATCAGGGTGATTTTTTCTGTGTTGCGTGGCAGTTGATAAAAATCCGGCCCATGGCAACTGGCAAAACCTTCTAACTGATCCAGGGCACCGGCTTTCTCAAACACTGTCGCGTACAATTCCAGGGCATGGAACGCCGAATAACAGCCCGCACAGCCACAGTCACTTTCTTTGCGATCACGGCCATGGGGGGCGCTATCTGTCCCAAGGAAAAACTTTGGATTACCGGAGATGGCAGCTGCAACGAGGGCTTCTCGGTGTGTTTCCCGTTTCAAAATTGGTAAGCAGTAGAAATGGGGCCGAATGCCTCCCTGGAAAATACTGTTGCGGTTAAAGAGCAAATGCTGGGGCGTAATCGTCGCGGCAACTTTCTCGTCCGTTGAGAGAACAAATTCCACCGCATCTTTCGTGGTGATGTGTTCTAAAACAATACGCAATTGAGGGAAACGTTCCTTCAGGGGGCGGAGGTGCTGTTCAATAAAAACCTTTTCCCGGTCAAATACATCGACCCGGTGGTCGGTCACTTCCCCATGGAGCAAGAGGGGCAGATCAACTTCTGCCATCGCTTCAAACACCGCATCACAATTACGAATATCCGTGACCCCAGAGTCAGAATTGGTTGTCGCCCCCGCCGGGTAATATTTCACTGCTCTGACAAAACCGGATTCCTTGGCGGCATAAATTTCCTGGGGATTGGTGTTGTCCGTAAGATAGAGGGTCATCAGGGGTTCAAAGGTCTGCCCTGGGGGAATGGCGGCCAAAATGCGATCGCGATAGGCAGCGGCCTCAGCCACAGTACGCACGGGGGGTTTCAGATTTGGCATCACAATGGCCCGGGCAAATTGACGGACGGTGTCGGGTAAAACAGCTTTCAGGGCAGCCCCATCCCGGAGGTGTAAATGCCAATCATCGGGACGAATCAGGGTGATTTTTTCCATGGTTTTCAGGGGAATGAGGTCAAAAAAAGCAGAAAAAGAGAAATTTAGCGATAAGCCCTAGATTTTAGACTTCAGGGCAGTGGGTAGCCAACGGCGGAGGAGTTCTGGGGTCAGCAAACCCTGGGGATAGAAAATGGTGCCGAGTAGCAGTAACAACCCGAAAAAGATCAGCCGCGCATCCCCTAAACCCCGCAACACTTCCGGGAGGGCCGTAAGCACAATCCCCCCGAGGATCGGCCCCAAGAAAGTGCGACTGCCCCCCACCAGCACAAAAGCAAGGTAGGTAATACTGGCATCAAAGGTTCCCTGGCGGGCATTCCAAGTATTAAGAAAGTGAGCGGCGATCGCCCCGACAATACCCGCTAAAATGGCCCCCAACACAAAGGCTAAAACCTTATAACGGGTTGGGTTTATGCCCATGGCACTGGCTGCTAGTTCATCCTCACGAATCCCATTAAAAGCCCGGCCTAGCTTCGTATTTTCCAAACGCCAGACTAAGACCCCCACCAGGATCAGCAATGGCCCTACTAACCAGAGATAACCCAAGGCATTACTAAAAGGTTGAGGAATGCCAAAAATCCCGACAGCGCCGCCAGTGATGGGTAAATTTAACGACAGCACCCGGACAATTTCCACCAAGGCAATGGTGGCGATCGCCAAATAAATCCCCCGCAGCCGCAATACGGGTACCCCAACAATTAACGCGATCATTCCCGCCGCGAAGCCAGCGAGCACCATTTCCCCCAGGAGCCAAGGGATCGGAAAAATGGTTCCCGAAAACGGAATCACCTGGGTCGAGAGAATCGCCGCAATGTAACCGCCGAGGGCATAGAACGCTGGAGTCGCCAAGGAAAGTTGTCCAGTCATTAGGGGTAAATACACCGAAATCCCCAATAAAGCCCCCAGGAGGGTCGAAACAATTAGATAGCCGTAGGTACTGAAAAAAGCCGCCATCTCACACCTTTTGAATGGTTTTCTTGCCCAATAAGCCCTGGGGACGAATTAAAAGCATCCCAAACAGCAACGCAAAGGCGATCGCCTCCTTGTAACCCGAAAAATTACTCGGAATAAACGCCTCCGCCATGCCGATAATCAGTCCCCCCAGCACCGCCCCCGGAATATTGCCTAAACCCCCCAGGACAATCACCCCCAGCCCCTTAAGACCGTAGCTAATCCCGAAATAGGGCCCCGCAATACTTACACTGGAACCCACCAAGGTGCCCGCCAAGCCCGCCAAAGCGCCACTGATAAAAAAAGTGACTCGCACCACCTGCTCTGTATTGATGCCCAATAAACTGGCCGTTGTCTGGTCTTCTGCCACTGCCTGGATTGCCTTACCGAATTTTGTTCGGGTCATGCCATAGGTCAACAGGGCCACAATTACCGCTGCCACCGCAAAAATAATCCCCTGCACCGTGCGGATCACAATGGGATTTGTCGCGGAACCAAAATTAATGGATTCTGGGAGATTGCCGTAAATATTGGCCGGAAATGTATAAATTTCTGCACCGACCAACAATTGAATACCGTTCACCAGCACCACCGCCGCCCCTAGACTAGATACCAAACTCAGCAGCGGATCCGCCCCCCGTTTGCGTAACGGCCGAAAGGCGAGCCATTCCAGCAGTACCGACACCCCCCCCGACAAGACACAGCCCACCACCAGGGCCAGGCCAAAAGGTAAAGCAAAGGGAAGTTTCCCCTGGGCCAGCAGTCCATTGAAGCCAAACTGTCCTCCTACAAAGAGGTAGGTGAAATAGGCCCCCAGGGTAAAAATCGCCCCATGGGCAAAATTAATAATGCCGAGAATTGAAAAAACTAAGGTATAACCCAGGGCAAAAATTGCGTAGACACTCCCAATGGAAAGACCATTGAGAAGTTGCTGGAGGAACAGGTTAAGATCCATGGGGTCTGGTGGAAAATGGCATTGGCGTTTCTACATAGTAATACCACCGATCGACTACCCCACTCTCTCCTTTCCCCACCGACATCAAGTACCCTTGACCCCGTAATGGCGATCGCCTTTAGGACCCCTAGCACCCATGGTTTGGATTCCCATCATCATCGGCTGTGGCACCGCAGCAATTATCTGTTTCATTTGGCAGCAACGTCAGAAGCAGCAGGTGCGCCAGATGCTCTATTCCTATGGCGAACATCCCAGTGATGATCTTCTTTTTGCACCTCTTTCCTCGGTACGACGGGAACTTAAAAGTCTCTACGAAGAGAAAAAAGAACTCCGAGCGGAACTAGACCAGTGGTATCGGGTGGTGGAACAGGCTCCCTTCGGCTATCTGCGGGTAGACATGGACAACCAGCTCCTCCTCTGCAATCCTAAGGCCCGTCAACTCCTGCGCCTCAACCGTTGGCAACCGGGGCAAATCCGTCTCCTTTTGGAATTGGTGCGTTCCTATGAACTAGACCAACTGATCGAAACCACTCGCAAAACCCGCATGGCCCAGAGCCAAGAATGGGAATTTTTTCCGAGCCATGATGCCCAAACCCGTGCCGATGGCCCCAACCAACCGATCCATTTGCGGGGGACAACGGTACCCCTCAGCCGGGGAGATGTGGCGGTATTCCTCGAAAACCAAGAACCGATCCATATCCTCAAACGTTCCCAGGAAAAACTCCTGTCAGATCTCACCCACGAGTTACGCACCCCCTTGACGGCCATGCGTCTCCTGGCAGAAACCCTTGAACAGCGGCTCACGGGTCTAGAGCTAAAGTGGGTCAGTCAAATCCTTAAGGAAATTAACCGTCTTTTTTACCTCGTTCAGGATTGGTTAGAACTGAGTCAACTGGAATCCCACCCCCACCAGGTCCTGAGCTACCAGACCTTTGATTTGGTGCAACTGATCCATGCGGCTTGGGATACTTTGACCCCCCTCGCCCAACAGAAAGCCGTAACTCTCCAGTACCAAGGGCCAGACCATCTGAAAATGACCGCCGATGGCGATCGCCTAACCCAAGTATTTTTAAATCTGTTTGATAACAGCATCAAGTACAATCCGACCGGAGAAGCAATCTTTACTCGCCTTGTCCCAACGGAAACGGACCCTAACACCGTCACCATCGACATTATTGATCAGGGTATTGGTTTTCAGCCGGACGATTTACCCTTCGTTTTCGAGCGGCTCTATCGGGGTGACCAAGCACGAACAAGGCCAGGGGATAATCCTAACTCCCGCCAGGGGAGTGGTCTGGGGTTGGCAATTGTCCAGGAGATTATTGCTGCCCATGGGGGAACGATTACAGCCCAGAATCATCCGGAATATCGCGGCGCTTGGCTCCGGTTTCATCTCCCCCTAGCGCTCCCTAGCGAGGATCTTGATACTTAATTTTTTCCCACACAATCGTTGAGAGATACACAATAATCAAAAAATAAATTTGCACTGGCATCTGATCTTCCTCTCTCATCTAACGAAACGGTGACTCTCTGTTTCGGCCAGAGACCATCAACTGCGGCTAAATGTTGCCTTGGGTAGCCGGATTCTCCTGTGACCCTTTGTCATGCCATAGCAGAAACGGCTTTTTTGTTCTCCATGATCGAAAATGCAAGTTGATCCCAATGGTATAGTCCTGTGAGGATTTCCAAAGAAGAAATCAAAATCCCATCAAGGCGATCGCCTGCTGATCTCGATGGTCTTAAATTGCCCATAAACCGTGAGCAATAGATCCTATCCCTAGAAAAAGTTGATGAAAATTAGGCCGCATTTTCCCGGAGAAAATGGGAATCAAAACAAGCATATCCACTTAAGGGTAAGGCTTGCAGGTCTTGACTTTAAAGGCTTTTGACTAGAACAGGACTCTTCCTTTTAAGGGCAAAAAGCAAAAATTTTGAAAATTTTAATGATTCCCATTTGTATCTATCTTAACATTTCAGTCTCAACCAGCAAGGCAAGATTTTTAAGGGGCTAATAATCCGTTGTTCCGTAAAACTTTTAAGATCAACGACAGAAAAGAAAATAACTGCGATCGCTACAGACTGTCGGCATGGATTTCCTAGAACACAGGGTTAAATTTCAACGATTCCTCAGAATCATCGACAGGTGAAGGTTTTACGTTTTGTCGGGGCCGATGCTCTGCCCCAGGGGATTTTGACGTGTAAACTTCTGTGCCTGTTGCCAGTCGTAAAATATTTTTCTGTATAATTAAATACAAATTGACCACATAGTTCCTAGCCTATGGTAATGGTCAAAAAAAGTTTTTTGGGAAACTAGCCATGCAATCTATCGCAACCCTCGATTTATCCGGTATTCGCCCATGCCTGATCACGACGGAGCATCCTTTTGATACGGACTTCGCGCCGGCCCAAGCAGAGAGCGACTGGGTAAAACTGGAGACCAGTACCGGAGAGGTAGAATATGCGTTGTTGCTGTGTCGCCATACCGAACAATCCTGGGTGGCTTGGGTACCCTCCCAGGGAGAAGTAATCCTACGCCAAAATCAACTCTGTCGCCTCCGGTAAAGGTTCCCCAGCAGATTCTTTTGTTGGCTAATTAAGGTATTTTTTCTGCGCCCTGACCCTACCCCAAAATTAAATCAGTTGTCCCCAGCGTTTCCCTGTACAATTGCAGCCAACAAGGGCGATCGCCCCTAGGCAATGTTCAGGTGATAGCAGAGTTTATGAGCAGTTCGGAAAAGGTTTCAGTTGGGATTGTGGGGGCGTCGGGCTACGGCGGAATGCAGCTCGTCCGTCTACTGAGTGATCATCCCCAGGTGGCGCTGACCTATCTCGGGGGCAACAGCAGTGCTGGCAAACCCTACGCAGAGCTCTATCCCCATGTGGGCCACCGGATCAAGATGACCCTGGAGCCGATCGATGTGGATGTCATTGCCGAACGGTGTGCAGTCGTTTTCCTGGGTCTGCCCAATGGTTTGGCCTGTGATCTCGCCCCTAAACTGATTGCCCGGGGTTGCAAAGTCCTCGATCTCTCGGCGGACTATCGATTTAAAGATCTCGACACCTATAAAACTTGGTACAAGACCGAACGCACCGACCAAGATACCAATGCGATCGCCGTTTATGGTCTGCCAGAACTGTATCGGGAAGAAATTCGCCGCGCCCAGTTGGTCGGTTGTGCCGGTTGTTATGTTACCGCTAGTTTATTAGCCCTGGCCCCTTTGTTTAAACAGGGTCTCATCCAGCCAGAAACCGCGATCATTGATGCCAAATCTGGTACCTCTGGTGGGGGACGTCAGGGCAAAATCAACCTCCTCCTCGCTGAAGCCGACGGTTCCCTGGGGGCCTATGGGGTTGCTTCCCACCGCCACACCCCAGAGATTGAACAAATTTGCAGCCGCCTCGCCAGCCAAGATATCCGCGTCCAGTTCACCCCCCACCTGATTCCGATGCCCCGGGGAATTCTCGCGACGGTTTACGCTACTCTGCGGGATCCAGGTTTGGTGCGGGACGATTTATTGACAATCTACAATGCCTTCTATCGGGCGGCTCCCTGTGTGGAAGTGTTACCCAATGGTGTTTATCCCCAAACGAAATGGGCCTGTGGCACGAACCTTTGTTATCTGGGGGTAGAAGTAGACCACCGGACGGGCCGGGTGATTGTGATGTCGGCCATTGATAACCTGCTCAAGGGCCAATCAGGTCAGGCGGTGCAATGTATGAACCTAATGATGGGCTGGGAAGAAACGACTGGTTTACCGCAACTCGCGTTTTACCCTTAAAGTCTTCAAACTTTTCCCTGTAACACCGCAAAAATCTGGCATGGGGGCTGGGGCTGGAGCCTACTTTCGTGGGGTTTAAAGATACTCCAGGAGAACGGTGCTTGCTTAGCAGCGGACAACCATAGGAGTCGTTTCGCCCGAGTCATCGCTACGTATAAAAGGCGATATTCTTCCTCTTTCTTGAGTTGTTGGGCCTCTTGCCAGAGGGTTTTAATGTCTTTGGGAGTGGTGGGCGATCGCCCTTGGGTTTGGCCATGGACAAATTGCCGAATTTGGGCCCGGGCCACCTCGGGAAGATTATAGTTACCGAGGAATTTCGCACTATTGGGAATCCAACTGCTGCCGGGGATTTCTGAGTCATGGAGGAAGGGAATAAATACATAATCCCAGTCCAGGCCCTTCGCTTTATGCATCGTGAGGATCGTGATTTGGCCCGGGCGGGTGTAGCGGGCATCGGTGTCCAGTTCAATGGCTTCAAAACCGTCCCGGAGGAGCATTTCTAGCACTTCTAAACTATGGCGAAGGGTTTTAGATCCCTGGGTTTGTTGGGCGATGCGTTCGGCCAGTTTTTGCACTGTGGCGAGTTCGGCGTCGCTGTAATCGAGGGTCATCGCTAAAAAAGGCAACAGTTGGTAGTGGGGCAGTTGCCAGCGGGCCTGGAGGAGCTGATCGCATAGAGTTTGGGCGGCGATCGCATCGGGGGAAGGTAGTTCCGGATCGAGGGGGCTGGGGTAGAGGAATTTTTCCGGGGTGGCGGCGAGGCGAGCCAAATCCTGGATGGGAATTTTTTGGCGATTGCCTAACACATCCAGGGCACCCTTGAGGCAGTCGGGGGAGTGGGGCCGTTCCAGAAAGCGCAGAATTTGGTACAGCTCCCGGACGAGGTGGTTGCCACTGGTACCGGTGCGGGCATCGTATAGCTGAATTGGTGTGGTGCGGAACCGTTCTGCCAGTTGGTCGGCGATAAATTTTCCCTGGCGGTGGCGGCGGACGAGGATGGCGGCACTGTGGTCGGAGTTTGCCGTGAGTAATGCCTCCAGGTGATCGCCAATTTGTGTCACAGTCTGGTAAATATCTTCAGGGTGATGGCACTCGACCCCGGCCCCGGTGGGACTGGGATTGGCATTTTGTTGGGGGTCATCGCTGGGCACAGGAAAAATTTCCTGCCAACGGAAGGCAAACCGATCCGGTGGCGAAAGGGTCTGGCTTGCCCACCGGAGCATTTGATTGGCCGCCTGAATAATTGGCCCACTGGAACGGCCCGCATAGTGAATTTCTGCGCAGTCCACGGCCTGGCAAAAGCGATTGAAATAAAACGGGTCGGCGGGGGTAAAGGTGGAGTTGATCGCCTGGTTCGGATCACCAACTCGCACGAGATTACACCCACCAGTCTGGGGGTCTGTGCCTAAAAGGCGAATGAGCTGTTCCTGGAGCGGGCTGGAATCCTGGGCTTCGTCTTCAAAAATGCCGTAGATTTGTTCCTGCCAATACTGCTGTAGCTCCGGCTGTTGAAGAACCCGGATCGCCCCTAAGATCAGGTCATCATAGTCAATTAAGTTGTTCTGGGCGAGTAATTGCTGATAATTCTGATAAATCCCAGCAGCGATCGCCAACAGTTGATACTCGTCATCTAAGGTTTCTCCCAATTGGGCAACAGCCGCCGGAGCCAGGTTCGAGCTTTTACTTTCGTGGATCACCGTATGGGCCAGCTGGGGCAAAATTTCCGTCCCCAGGGCAAAACGGCGGCGCAGTTGTTCCGTTTCTTCCGTATCTTTGTGGGCTCCCTGACAGAGGCGCTGGTAAAGGTTTTCATGATCTTGGGTCCACCGATCAACGGCTTCTAGCAACAGGGGATGGTTTTTGGGAATCTCCTGGAGGGTGACGGTTTCCAAATCAAGACCGGAAACCTCTGGGTGGTGACTGGCAATTTGTAAAGCGAGGCCATGAATCGTCTGTACCGAAAAACCTATGGGAGGCAACTGGGCCGCTTTGAGGTGGGTCAAAATTTTCTGCTTAATGCTCTCCGCTGCGGAGCGAGTAAAGGTGACGATTACCAGCTGTCGCCCATGGTGCAGCGCTTCCCGAGCCAGGGTTAAAACAGCGGCAACGGCCAGGGCATGGGATTTTCCGGATCCAGGGACAGCGGCGATCGCCATGGAACCAGCCTGCCATTGGGCCAAACGATCCTGACCGGGTCGGAGACCTTTGACCAGGTCTTTCAGATACTGTTGTTGGGAAAGACTGAGCTGTGTGAAAGAAACAGCCTGGGAAAAATTAGAATGCATTTTTCTTAAAGAAATTTGTAGCGTAAATCACAAAAAAATAGCGCGATTAATTGGCTTCACTTATGTTTTTTCTCCATTAGATTAGTAGAAATATTAAATAAGAAATCATAATGTCCTGTTAACCGAAATTTTCCCGAGAAAGGCCTAAAGGCAGTAGTGGTGGGTACCTGGGCACCGTGCCAAGGGAGAGGAAAGGGGGGATTTTGGGCTACGGCACTGAGCAATTGGCGATGGGAGGAATTTTTTGAGGGAAATTCATGGGCTATAAAACATAGAGCAATTTAGCAAATGGATCGATGTAGTGGTGTGGCACCAAAGGCAAAGCCCTAGGTGATTAGCCTAGACGCCGGGGTGCCGTTAATGATTTGTCGTCTTTATCTGTGTTCTCTCAGTACAGGACAAAAACTTGAAAAGAATAGAGGGAGAGGGTTTGATAGGAGTTAGCATACAACCAAGCAAACCCTCATGAGCCAGATTAGCGAAATTCGTGACCAATTGCGACCCTACATC
>JAYKIK010000137.1:0-10248 GCA_035284725.1 Synechococcus sp. | reverse complement strand
GGCGAGGGTCGCCAAAGGAGCTGCCGCTCATTTGTGTAGCGTGAATCAGGATTGGATTATCCATTGGAATTTCCTGCCTCTCGACTCCTCCATTTTAGTTCACCCTACTTGTGTGTACACAGTAGCTGCCTAGGGGGTTAGTTATTAGCACTGTTTTGGAACGACCTAGAACAGGGGCGAAAAGGGCGCACTAAAGAACGCAGCGGCGAGGCCAAAGGCAATTCCACCGGCGAGGAGGAGATTGTTATAGAACCAGCCGATTTCCTTTTCTTGTCCAAAGAGGTTTTCTTCTTGGCCAGCGGAGAAAAATAAAGACCAGGCCTGGGTTGCGGAGAGGGTTGCACCTTGGAAATCCTGACGGAAAACTACGGGCGTAAAGAGATTATTGGGATTGTATTCAAAGTTGGTAGGCATAAAAGTGATTTTTTTGTTTGTCTACGCTAGTAATCTTAACATAAGGTTACAAAATATTGCAAATTATTACAAATATATTGACTTCGGGATTTTAAGATGGATCTAGTTTTTGAGCCAGTCAGGTTCTAGGTAATTACAAAGGGAACAAGGTTGGAGAGCCTCGAGAATCTGCTGACCATAGGCCCGGTGATTGATACGGTTATCCAGAATGGCAATCACACTTTGCTCCCGGTGGAGGGGGTAGGTGGCCCGCTGCATTTCCCGGAGAGCAGCAGGCAGAAGGTAAAGACGGAACCAGTCCTGGCGTTTTTGTTTATACTGGGCGACCCGGGCCGCAACCAGGGGATTTTCTAAAGAGGGCAAAGGCAGGGTAGCGATTGCCATCAGTTGGGGTAACGGGAAACTGAGGGTCTGACCGTAGAACAGGGGGTTCGTGATCCGTCGCCAAAAAGCCCAACCACAGATCAAAATGCTATCGGCTGGAGGATTGGGAACTTCCACTTTCACCCGGGAGCCAAATTCCGCCGCGAGGGCAGCCCCCATTTGTGCCTGGAGAGGGACATCGTTAATAAGCAGCACAATGGGACGATTTTGGTGGGGATGGGCGTGGATTAAGTGTTGTAGTTGGGGGAGAAGGGCGCTTTGAAATTCTGGGGTGTTGGGCAAGGGTAAACGTTTTTCGGGGAGGTACACCCGCACTTGGTGCTGCTGTCGGGGTGGCGCAAAGTCAACACAAGTTACACTCTCAGGATCAAGGCCAATTTGGGCGCAAAAACTGGGGGCTTGGCGTTGGGCTTCGAGGAAACCGCCGATAAATAAGGTGGGCTGTCGGTGCCAGAGAGGCGCGAGGCGATCGCCAAGGTTTTGGGGGGCAACATTCAAGGAAAAACGTCCATCCCGCTGATTCAGTTCCGCCCAACAGAAAGGGACATTATTGGGTTCTTCCCAAGTCTTGCCAAAGGTGCGCCAGGCCTCGGGCAGTTGGGGTAATTGCAGACAGGTGCTTAAGATCCGTTGATTGTTAGGATCGAGGGGATAGCACTGGTAGGGATTCGGCGATCGCCCCAGAAGTTGCGCCTTCAGTCGGTCATACTGAGATTGAATAAAACCTTGCTGGTCGGGGTTGAGGGCCTTGAGGGCTTCCCAGTCAGACAGTTGGAGTTGCCGCCGATAAAAATCCTGGGCCCACTGCCACAGCTCATCCACGGGATTCAGAATCGTTGTGACAGGATCCGGTGGGTGATCGCCTGTCATCAAGGTTAACCACTGGGCCGGATTCATCAGGGTAATGGCGTTACCGGGCTGAAAAGTTTCCCCAGGGGCTAAGGTAGCGATAGAACGCTGGGTTTGCAGTAGCCTTTGGCAGTAGGAAATTTCCGTGGTCTCTAACCAAGCTAATAACAAGGGCGGCACCACGATCACCACGGGTTGATCTGTCAGCAGCGCCGGCACCAGATAACTCAGGGCATAGGCTTCAATTCCTGTTCTGGTTTGAATCAACGCCGACCGACCCAAGCGTAAACCCCGGGCCACCAATCGCGCTAGGGTCAGATGATGGGGCCAAGGACTGTTATTTTGCTCATTCTGCTCACGGGTGATCGCCACAAGGATTTTATGAACCTGGGCTTCCATCATGGTCTTTCGCTTACCAACACCCGTAGACGGTGGGATGAAACAACAAAAAATCGGGAAAATTTTGTACCCAATTCAAGACATCCATTCAGCCTATCAGAATCTCCCAAAGGCCTAAGGGAGTGTGTTCACTATTGCTGGGCAGGAAATTCTCTGGTATATCCATGGGCATGGATCAAAAAACTCTCCTGCGACAAACCTTTAAACAGCGGCGGCGATCGCTGGCTGAGTCCGTGTGGCAAAGGGCCAATGGCGCAATTTGTGAAAATCTCCGGCAAAGTGATGTTTTTGCCCAAGCAACAACGGTTTTAAGTTACCTCTCCCACCGCCGGGAACCCTGTTTAAATACATTATTTACAGCCCCGAAAACCTGGGGCCTGCCCCGTTGCGTTGGGTCTGACCTGACTTGGCATGATTATCACCTGGGCGATCGCCTCATTGATGGGAAATTCGGTATCCGCGAACCGGAACTTACGGCGCCTCTAATCGATCTGGCAACAATTGATTTGGTTTTAGTGCCCGCCTTGGCCTGTAGTGAAAAAGGCGATCGCCTCGGCTATGGTGCAGGGTTTTATGATCGTTTTTTTGCGACCTTATCTAAACCTGTCACCACCGTAGGCATTGTGTTTGAATGCTGTTTTGTCCCGACTTTACCCCGTGATCCCTGGGATGTCCCCCTAGACTACATTTGCACGGAAGATCGTTTCTATCCAGTGCCCCAAAACTGAGCAAAATTTCCTGGGTATGTCCCTAAAAGCCATAGCCAACCAAAAATCTCCCCACCGACCGTCATGGTTATCTTTTTTTAGACAAGGGGACGGGATGAGGAGATTGAGTCTATCTGGGCGATCGCCTAGAACTTAATTGAATTTAGTTGGCAGCTTCACCTTCAGCAGGCGCTTCTTCGGTGGCTTCACCTTCAGCAGGAGCTGCTTCAGTGGTTTCTTCTACTTCGGTCTCGGTTTCAGTCGCTTCACCTTCTGCGGGTACTTCCTCGGTGGTTTCTTCACCTTCCGCTTCGGTTTCAGTTTCAGTCGCTTCGCCTTCAGCGGGGGTTTCTTCGGTTACTGCAGGAGCTTCCTCGGTGGTTGTTTCTTCGGTGGGAGCAGTCGTTTGGGAACCACAGGCACCCAGGAAACCAAGGCTCATCACGGAGGCGATCGCCACTAAAAGAAAACGTTTGATGTACATAGTATTAAAAACTCCTTAATCTGTATTAAGACCAAGTTAAAACAGCAACTAATTATAGCGACGGAAATCAGAACTACTTCATTGGCAAGGGGGTAGCTACAAAGGTTTGAACGAAAAGGAACCCGATCATCAGAAAGGCTAATCAAAACACTATTGCATTTCTCTTTTTTTCCGCCTAATGGACCATGATTTTTTAGCGTGTTTCAGCTAAAGCTAAGGCAATCACTTTCTAGGCTGGTCGAGATTACAACCTTTTGAAAAGACTTCTCAACAAATCAAAGATAAGTACAATTACTCATTTGAGACCCTGCATCACAGTGCCACATTACCCGAGAAAGTAATAATCATAAATTCATTGAGGTAATCTTGACTGTGTTGATGTCATTTTTTTAGGTCATCTTATTGGATTGTTTGTCTATTAAATACTTTTAAAGTTAAATTATTTCTAGATTATTTGTGACAGTTTTTAAGGACAGGATAAAAAGCAATAATGATTGCACTTATTTTGGGGATTAGTTTATTTTTTTCAATTACAACTTACATCGCCACCCAGTCTTACTTTTCTTTGACACAATGGGGTTCTAGTATCCTAATCAGCATTGTTCAACAGGGCATCCTTTGGGCGATCGCCTTATTCTTGCTTTGGTGTTTTGCCGAAGAATAACCTTAAACTGATGATTACATTCCATTTAACTCTTCTCTTTATTCTTAAGGCGTTAGATTAGTCCTTGCCCCAAGAAAACAATTACTTGAGTTGGCATTGTTTGCCCTGGCCGTGACTGTATTAAATCCCATGAGTTCAGTGGAAAAAAGACGCCACCCCTTTCTCCGTGGCCAGGTTGTTCCTCGGTACGATCGCTATCTTTGGCAGGTGGAACGGGGGATGCTTCAACTGCGGAGCCACACACCGGAGGGAACGATGACGGTATTGGGTTGGCTGCAACGGGGAGGGTTTTGGGGCTCTTTGACAACTCAACTCGAAAGCATTGAGGCGATCGCCTTAGTTGATAGCAACTTAATCGGTTACTCCACAGAGGATCTCCAAAATTCTCCGTTCCTCCAGCGAGAACTTCTGCAGCAGACCCTCCAGCGCCTCCAGCAGGCAGAATATCTTTTGGCGATCGCCGGCCTCAAACGCATCGAAGACCGCTTAATTTCCCTGTTACTCTTGCTCAAGACGGAAATGGGCGTCCCTGGGGAAACCATGACCCGCCTGCGGTATCGCTTCACCCACCAGCACCTCGCAGACACCATTGGCACCACCCGGGTAACTGTCACTCGCTTATTTAAAGAGTTTCAACAGCAAGGTTGGCTCAAAGTTGATGGCGATCGCCACATCTTGATTCACAATGATCCCCAGGGCGATCGCCTGCCGTTATTGAAACTTTAGCACTCGAGCAATACACTTTTCAGCGAAAAATTCACGCGGAACTAATAGGTGACGTCGGTATCAATACTGATCTCCAGGGTTTCTTCATCAACCGTGATAAACAGTCGATTCGGACGGCAACAGACCTGGCAGTCTTCGATATAACTCTGGGTAAAACCTTCACTGAGATCAATAAAGGTAATGCTACCTTCACCACAATAGGCACAAAAATATTCTGCGGTATTTTCCATCATCAATTGCGGTTTAAATTGATTTCACAATAACTCAATGTTTCTCAATACTCCCTGGGGAAGCTCCTCAAGTTTTATGAAGGCCAGGGAAGCAATTTTCGTGTCCTAGGACACAATAAAGATAATTCGATACGGTAGATGGGACATTAGGAAAATGGTCATGTTTCAGCAGCGATCGCCCAAGACAGGACTAGCGGAAAATTGTGCGGCAGACCAGCCCCGGGATCGGATCTTAAAGGCAGCCCTCCAGTTATTTGCCCAAAAAGGCTATGAAAAAACCACCACAAAAGAACTGGCAGAAAAAGCCCAGGTAGCAGAAGGAACGCTGTTTCGGCACTTTAGTAACAAGAAAAGTATTCTCATTGAGGTGGCCACCCTTGGCTGGATGGATTTGCTCACGGACTTTTTAACAGAGATGAGCGAAATGGGCAGCTATAAGGCGATCGCCCAGGTGATGCGGCACCGGATGTTAAATATCCACAAAAACAAAAATTTGCTCAAGGTTTGCTTCATCGAAGCCCAGGCCCACCCAGAACTGAAGGAGAAAATCCAAGCCGAAGTGATCGACAAAATGGAAGATATCGCCGAAGCCTTTTTCGAGTCGGCCATGGAAAAAGGGATTTACCGGAAAATGAACCCCCACATTGTCGCCCAGGTTTTCCTCGGGATGTTTGCGATCGCCGGATTTTCCGATGTGACCATTGGTGATCCGAACGCTTCCCCAGAATATTTGCGGGAAATGGCCGAAGGGATTGCTGATATTTTTCTCAATGGTGTCCTTGCCTAGGATGAGTCATTGAGTTGCGTAAGCCAGACAAAACAGGGGTGTACCTGTTACGAAAGCAAGATAAACACCCCAGTTGCAATCTCTCGCTTATTTGTAGGCTTTAACGCACTCTTCCACGAGGGGCGCCACGGCGTCGATGTCCTTCCAGCCTAGGATTTGCACTTCTTTTTTCTCCAGATTTTTGTAGGAGGCAAAGAATTCCGCAATTTCGTCGAGACGGTGCTGGGAAATTTGTTGGATGGATTTGATGTCTTTGTAGCGGGGATCTTCAGCGGGCACACAGAGGATTTTCTCATCGCGATCGCCACCGTCGATCATTTCCAGCATGCCAATGGGGCGCGCGGCGATCACACAACCGGGGAAAGTCGGCTCATCCATAATCACCATGCCATCGAGGGGATCCCCATCATCGGCGAGGGTATTGGGGACAAAACCGTAGTCGTAGGGATATTTCACCGAGGAAAACAACACCCGGTCGAGGGCGAAGGCGTTCATGTCTTTATCGAACTCATATTTGTTCTTACTGCCGCCAGGAATTTCCACCAAAACGTTGATCAAGCCGGGTTTCGGTTGGGCAGGGATACGAGATAAATCCACAGGTTATTCTCCAATTAGATCCAAAGCAAAGGGGTGATGTGCCGCCTGGAACTTTAGCAAAAAAATGCCAGGTGATCGCCCTCAAGCATTCTACACAGAAGCGGTTCCTTTGCTCGCAATCGTTGCATTATTCCAGGAGGACCGAGGTTAGGTTGGGAGAGAAATTCTGGGCTGGCCGTTCGGCATAGTAGCCAATGATCAAGAGGGGAATAGTCAAGGTCAGGAGGGCGATCGCTGTACCAAGCAGATCAGACCATCGGGGGGAAGGGTCGGCGGGTTTGCCGGGAGAGCCACTGGAATCCATAAATATTAGGGCTTACCAACCTTGGGGCTGGGGAGCCAATTTCGGGAAAATAGAAGGGTAAAAAATTGGAAGTTATGCTGCCATTCTAACCAAGAATCGCCCCGGAACTGTGTTGGCGGTGACGATTTTCCTGACCTTAAGCTTCTTTTAATCCTTGGCGATCGCCGTTTCGGGAGTGTTCAGCCCCCCTGACCCAGCAACAAAAGACCTAGCCCAGGGCCTGTTCCGCAATCAGAAAGTCAATAAACTGGCGTGCTGTCCGCCCTGAACGACCATTGTGGCGGGTGGCCCATTGTTTGGCGCGAAATTCTAAATCCGCCGTTTCTAAGGTTAAATTTGCCCGTTTTGCCAAGTGGTGCACGATATCCAGATAGGTGCTCTGATCTGCTGGGGTGAAAGTCAGGGTCAATCCAAAGCGATCGCTGAAGGACAACTTTTCCTGGACAGTGTCCCACTGGTGAATTTCGTCTGCTTGGCTGGGCCGGGGCCGCTCCTCAAAAAATTCCCGCACCAAATGCCGTCGGTTGGAGGTGGCGTAGACGACGACATTACTTGCCTTGGCCCGAATGCTTCCTTCTAGGACAACTTTCAACGATTTAAACACCTCGTCATCGTCCTCAAAGGACAGATCATCCACAAAAATAATGAACTTCTGGGGTTGTTGGCGAATGACTTCCACAATCTGAGGCAGATCCCGCAGCCCCGTTTTATCCACTTCGATGAGCCTTAAACCTTGGTCAGAATAGGCCCCCAACAATGCTTTCACCAGGGATGATTTGCCAGTGCCACGACTCCCATAGAGCAGCACATTCAGGGCCGGCAGTCCCGCTAACAAAGCCTCGGTATTCTGGAGGAGTACCGCCTTAGGTTCAGGATAGCCCACGATATCGTCCAGGGGGAGCCATTCAGGATCAATGACAGGCTGTAGCCCCTCCCCCTGCCAGCGGAAGGCGTCATATTGACTAAACTGACCAGCTCCGTGGCGATGGTAATGGCCGGCCAACTGTTCTAAGGAATCAGACCAAGCTGCGTGGGAGTGGAGGAAAGTGGTACTTTGGGGCGATCGCCGCCAGGGGATTAGGGGGGTTGCCCCTTGGGTTGCGACCGTTACCCAGTCACGGATCATTTCTGGGTCACACAGATAAACCTGGTGCAAAATTTTTAAATCATGACTCACCGCTTCCTTTAAGGCACTGCCCATTTCGGCGACGGATTTCACCTGGGCTTCTCGGCTAAAGGGGTTTTCATCCTCGAGAATGCGCCCCACCAGCCAATCCTGCCAAGACACATTGGCGATCGCCAACCCTTGAAACCATTGTCCATACCGCTGGAGGCATTCAATGCTCGCCATGGACCCCGATGGCTGCACGCCCTGATCGGCAGACAAACTTGTTAAAAGGGCAAGAAAAGCTTGGCCAATGGTATCCCCAAAGACCCCCTGAAAAATTAGCAGAGAAGCAATGCGGGGATATAAAAGCCGGGCGGAAATTGTATTTACAGCAGGGACGACCATAGGAGCGATATGTTGCGAAGTGTTTTGGGTAACGTAATACCATTTTGGCGGAGAACTTACCCCACCGGACGAATAACGGTATGGTATTTCTCAAGATTCCTACCTATTCTTTCGGCTACCCTTCGTTTAAAACCTGCTATGGCATATTGGCTCTTTCAAAGTAATCCCCGCTACCACCGCGGCCTCGATGCCATCCGGGAACAAACGGCAATGCCCTGGTTAGTCACCCGCTACAAGAGCCAGATCCAGGTGGGAGATGGGGTCTTGGTTTGGATTGCTGGGGAAGCCGCTGGAATTTATGCGATCGCCGAAGTGATTAGTCTCCCAACGGTGCTAGAACCTTCCCAAATCCAAGATCTCCCCTACTGGATGGATACAAGTCTCCTGCGGGAAGAGAAACCCCGGTGTCAAATTCGCTTTGTCCGTAAACTTCTGGGTCAGCCCCTCCGGAAACTGGAACTAAGATTTGATGGGGTGCTGCGGGATTTAGAAGTTATCCGGATGCCCAGTCGCACCAACTTCAAGATCACTCCCGAGCAATGGTTCCGGGTGCACCAACTCAAGGGTTAATTTGCGAAAATTCCCCCAAAACCTCCGTTAAAATAAAGCTTTGCCGTGTATCGTTCTTCGCCATGACCTCGACCCCAAGCAAAACGCCCCTTCCCGAGTCCCCCGATCCGATGCAGGAGTTGCCCGATGAAGTGGAAATGTCCTTCTTTGATCACCTCGAAGAACTCCGCTGGCGCATTTTCTATTCTTTAATTTCCGTGGTTCTGGGTTGGGTTGGCTGTTTCTTTTTTGTCAAACCCATTGTGCAACTTCTGGAAGCGCCGGCCACGGGGGTAAAGTTTATCCAGGTGGCCCCCGGGGAATTTTTCTTCCTCTCTTTTAAAGTGGCAGGCTATACCGGGGCGCTGTTGGCAAGTCCGTTTATCCTGTACCAGATTATTCAGTTTGTCCTGCCTGGGTTGACCCGGGGAGAAAGAAGATTGTTAGGCCCTGTGGTGCTCGGTTCTGGGGTGCTGTTTTTTGCGGGTTTAGCCTTTGCCTATGTTGCGTTGATTCCCGCTGCTTTGAATTTTTTCATCACCTACGGGGCTGACGTGGTGGAAGCCGCCTGGTCTATTGAACGGTACTTTGAATTAATTTTGGGTTTGATGTTCTTCACAGGGCTGGCCTTTCAGGTGCCGGTGGTGCAGATGATCTTGGCTTGGTTGGGGATCGTTTCTTCGGAGCTCATGCTCAAGGGTTGGCGTTTGGTGGTACTAGGGGCAGTGATCCTAGGGGCGGTGATTACCCCTTCGACGGATCCCCTCACCCAATCTCTCCTAGCAGGGGCAGTGCTGGGCTTGTATTTCGGTGGCATTGGTGTTGTGAAATTGTCGGGTCGTTAGGGCCGGGGCGATCGCCTTTAGCACTGCGTCCATCAAATCCCGGCGGCCAAAGGGCTTACGGAGAAATGTCCCCGGTTGAGGCACCACATCTTCTGGTAGTCGATCAGCACTGATGAGAATCAAGGGAATCTTTTGAGTCCGTTGGTTTTGGTGGAGTTGGCCGCAGATTTTCCGCCCCTCTAATTGAGGGGGATGGAAATCGTAAATAATCACATCTGGCGTTATCTGTCGTGCTAAATTCACCCCGACTAGACCATCAGCAGCACCTAAAACTTCATAGCCTTCTACGACTAAAGAAATAACTAGACTCTCCCGGAGGGGAAACTCATCTTCTATCACTAGGATTTTGGGGCTCATCGTACATTATGGGGGAGAAAATGGATTGATTTCAGATTCAGTTTGATAACTATCTCAGAAAACTAAAGTTCAGTTGGTACAGCGGTTTGGTTTAGGTTTAAGGATTTAACGTAGGGCAATCTCAGAGCTTTAAAAAATAGGTTAAACTAACCCAAAAAATAATCACACTAATAAAAACAAAAGATGTTTTTGGCAATTAGCATATTCTCTTGATCATAAGCTTATATTCAATGAACCCAAGGAAGCCTAATGAACTTTTAAGATTTCCGCAACTTGAGAATTATTGATTTTATTTCCTAAACTTATCTTCAGTTGGCAGTCCTAAAGAAGTAAGGATAAAAGCTAAAATCAAGGGAAAGGCTATATTCTGATGCTACATTGTCCCAGTTGCAAGGCAACTACAATTGTTAAAAATGGTCGTATTCACAACGGCAAGCAA